>CAMBSA010000146.1 GCA_945869935.1 Bordetella parapertussis
CGTTTTCCTGCGGCTCCCTGCTCGTCTCCAGCCTGATCTTTGCCGTATCAAGTGCATCGGATGCGTCGCGGATCGCTTTCAGCGCGGCATCCAGTTGTGCGTCTGACGCTGATGCAGTGCCTCCGCCGGGAGCGGCCGAAGGCATCCCGGCGTTTTGGCGGTCGCGCCGCGAGGGACCTTCGGTTTGCTCCGACGGTGCAGTATCGATCTTCTTGATCGATTGGGCGCCGGGAACCGCCTTGTCCGAATAGATCACCTTTCCTTCGGGGGTTACGTATTTCTCGATCGCACCCGCAGGGATTCCCGCCGCCATCAAGGCGAGACCTGCAATCAAGCGTTTGGCTGCGAATCCTGCGTCCATGTCGGATTCCCTGATCTATGTCGTGAACTTCCGGGAAACGATATCCGAATCCCGCTTCGACACGAGACCGTCGCGTGTAAAATTTGGCATCGGCCAATGCAAAAATGACATCCATCACCTCAACTGACACGCGGGCGGGCGTCAACGCGGACACCCACGCCGCAAACGCGGCAGTGCCCCGGTTTGTGCACCTCAGGCTGCACACCGAATACTCTATCACCGACAGCATGGTGCGCATCGACGATGCGGTGGCGTGTGCGGCTGATGACGGAATGCCCGCGATGGCAATCACCGACCTTGCCAACATGTTCGGCATGGTCAAGTTCTACAAGGCGGCGCGGGCGAAGGGCCTCAAGCCGCTCCTTGGATGTGATCTCTGGCTGACCAATCCGGCGGAGCGCGACAAGCCGCACCGTGTGCTCGTGCTTGTGCAGTCGAGAAAGGGCTATCTCCGTTTGTCCGAGCTTCTCTCTCGTGCCTGGCTTGAAAACCAGCATCGCGGGCGTGCCGAATTCAACGCGGCATGGTTCTCCGTCGAAAACGGAGGCAGCGACGGCCTGCTGCTTCTGTCGGGCGGGATGAGCGGGGACGTCGGTGCGGCGCTGCTTCAGGGCAATCTGGAACTCGGCACCCGGCTCGCAGGCGACTGGGCGGCGCTGTTCCCCGGGCGCTTCTACATCGAACTGCAGCGTGCCGGCATGCCGCAGTCCGAGGCCTACGTTCAGGCGGCCGTGCGGGTGGCGGCGAATCTTGAATTGCCGGTGGTTGCGACCCATCCGGTGCAATTCATCTCGCCCGAAGAGTTTACCGCGCACGAAGCGCGCGTCTGTATCGCAGAGGGTTTTGTCCTCGCCGATCAGCGTCGGCCAAAGATCTTCACCACGGATTGCTACTTCAAGAGCTCGGCAGAGATGTCGGAGTTGTTCAGCGATCTGCCCGAGGCGCTCGCGAACTCCGTGGAAATCGCACGCCGCTGCAGCCTTGAACTCGAGCTGGGCAAGTCGAAGCTGCCGCTATTCCCGACGCCTGACGGGATGAGCCTGGATGATTTCCTGGTTGCGCAGGCCAGGGAAGGCCTGGGGCGTCGAATGGAGGCGTTGTATCCGGATCCTGCGGCGAGGGCCGCAGAGATGCCCAGATACGAGAAGCGGCTGGAATTCGAGGCGAAGACCATCATCCACATGGGCTTCCCGGGTTACTTCCTGATCGTCGCCGACTTCATCAACTGGGCCAAGCAGTCCGGCATCCCTGTGGGGCCGGGTCGCGGATCCGGTGCGGGTTCTCTGGTCGCCTTCTCGCTCGGCATCACCGACCTCGATCCGCTTCGCTACGACCTGCTGTTCGAGCGCTTCCTGAACCCCGAGCGGGTGTCGATGCCGGACTTCGATATCGACTTCTGCCAGGAAGGGCGTGACCGCGTCATCGACTACGTCAAGCAGAAGTACGGGCGCGAGTCGGTGTCGCAGATCGCGACGTTCGGCACGATGGCGTCCAAGGCGGTCGTGCGCGACGTCGGACGGGTGCTCGAATGGGGCTATGGCCGCACGGATGAACTTGCCAAGCTGATTCCGTTTCAGCCGGGCAAGACGGTGACGCTGCGAAAGCGCACCGACCCCGAAGATACGCAGACTATCTACGCGCGCGAGGCCGAGCCGCAGATCAACCAACGGGAAGAGTCCGACGAGGAAACTCGAGAACTGCTTGCGCTCGCCGAGCAGCTCGAGGGACTGGGCCGCAACGTGGGCATGCATGCCGGCGGCGTGTTGATTGCACCCGGCAAGCTCACCGATTTCTGTCCTCTGTATGTCACCGCGGGTTCGGATTCGGTCGTGTCGCAACTGGACAAGGACGACGTCGAGGCGATAGGCCTGGTCAAGTTCGACTTCCTCGGCCTGACCACGCTCACCATCCTGGACTGGGCGATTAAACATCTGCACGCCGCTGGTCTCAGGGGCTTTTCCCTCGAGCGGATACCGCTAGATGACAAGGCGGCATACCACATCTTTTCAAGTGCGAACACGACGGCAGTGTTCCAGTTTGAATCGCGCGGCATGCGCGACCTGCTCAAACGGGCGCGGCCGGACCGCTTCGGCGACATCATCGCGCTGGTGGCCTTGTACCGACCCGGTCCGATGGAGCTCATTCCCGAGTACTGCGACCGAAAGCACGGCAAGCAGGTCGAGTATCCCGACCCACGGGTCGAGAACGTGCTCTCGGAGACCTACGGCATCATGGTCTACCAGGAGCAGGTGATGCAGATGGCGCAGATCATCGGCGGCTATTCGCTCGGCGGCGCCGACCTGCTGCGTCGTGCGATGGGAAAGAAAAAGCCGGAGGAGATGGCGGAGCACCGCAGCCTTTTTGGCGCGGGCGCGGCGAAGAATGGACTTTCCGAATCGAAGTCCAACGAAATCTTCGATCTGATGGAAAAGTTCGCGGGCTACGGCTTCAACAAGTCGCACGCCGCCGCGTATGCGCTGGTTGCCTATCAGACCGCGTACATGAAAGCGCATCATCCGGCCGCGTTCATGGCGGCGAACATGTCCGCGATGATGGGAGACACCGACAAGGTCAAGCAGTTCGTCGAGGATTCGCGCGAGAATGGACTGGCGGTGTTGTCTCCCGACATCAACACCGGCGGATACCGCTTCGAGCCGGTCGACGAAAAGACCATCCGTTACGGCCTGGGCGCGGTCAAGGGAACCGGCGAGTCCGCGATCGCGGAAATCGTGGCGGTACGCAAGGGGAAGAACGGCAAGCCGGGCGGGCCCTTCAAGAGTCTGTACGACTTCTGTGCGCGGATCGACAAGCGCATCGTGAACCGGCGTTCGATCGAGGCGCTGGCGCGTGCGGGTGCCTTCGACTCACTCGATGATCACCGGGCGAGCGTGCTTGCGACGGTGGGGCGCGCGCTCGAGGCCGCGGACCAGGCGGAGCGAAATGCACAGCAGGTGAGCCTGTTCGGCGCGCCGGGCGATTCCGGCGCAATGGATGCCGGGATGCAGGCGCTGATCGAGACGCCGCGCTGGAACGAGGCGCAGCGTCTCATCGAGGAAAAGCTTGCGCTCGGGTATTACCTCACCGGGCATCCGTTCCGCGGTTACGCGGCCGAGGTCCGGCGTTTCGTGCGCAACGACCTGAAGACGATTTCGCCCGGCGGCGGCGAGAACGTGCTGTTGATCGCCGGTGTGGTCGAGACGGTGCGCGCGCAGCGCAGCCAGTCCGGCAAGATGATGATCGTTCTTCTGTCCGATGGTGCCGGCGCCCAGGAGGTTTCCGTCTACTCGGAGGTTTTTGAAAAGTACCGCAACGTCATCAAGGAAGATGCCCTTCTGGTGATGGAGGTTAAGGTCAAGTCCTTCCGCCGCGCCTCCGAGGAGGGCGAGGAGACGACAGTCACGCGCATTTCGGCGGAGCGGGTGTACGACTTCGCCACGGCACGCTCCCGGTTCGCGCGTTCGGTCCGGCTGTCGATGAACGGCGATGCATCCAAGGGCGGGCAGGCCGCGGCGGCAAAGCTCAAGCAGATGCTCACGCCCTATCGGAACGGCGGATGTCCGGTGGCCGTCCGCTACCGCAATGGCGAGGCAAGCGTCGAGATGCAACTCGGCGACGGCTGGCGGGTGAGTGTCGACGAGCGCCTTCTCACCGAATTGTCGGCTTGGCTCAAACCGGAAAACGTCGAAGTCGTCTACTCGTAATCCGTGCCGCTCGACCCGGCGCGGCTCAACCGGTAGGCAGACGCGTGAAATCGATGAATTTGGCGTCGGTTTCGGCAATGCGGACTTCGGTCACATCAGCCGCAGAAGGTCCGCGCCGGGCCCAGGCTATCAATGCTTCGGCCTTTGGTCCGTCGACCATGGCTTCGACGCGTCCGTCGCGAAGATTGCGCACCCAGCCCGATATACCAAGCCGGGTTGCTTCGCGGGTCATCGACTCGCGGTAACCCACGCCTTGCACGCGCCCCGAGATCAGCAGATGTTTCGCCATGGCTGAATTTTGCCTGATCGCGACGCACGTGGACCTTGGAGTAAAGTTGCGCGCTTCAACCTCAAGGAAAATGCAATGCGCCTGATCGCCCTGTTGTTCGTGTTGCTCGGTTTCTCGATTCCGTCCTTTGCGCAGGACAAGGTCGTCTATCACTTCGATGGCGGGCTGTCGCAGGCCACCAAGGGCCTGCGCAACATCCGCAATCATCTGGACACCGACCCAAAAGCCAAAATCGTCGCAGTGGCGCATGCCGAGGGTGTCGATTTCCTGATGGACGGCAAGCGTGATCCGAACGGCAATTCCTACGACGCCCTGGTTCAGGACCTGATCGGCCGCGGTGTCGATTTCCGCATCTGCGAAATCACCCTGCGCAACCGGAGTTTCAAGAAAGAGCAATTCATCATCGGCCCGGGCTTTGTCCCGTCGGGGGTGGTTGAAATCACCCGCCTGCAGCAAAAAGAGGGCTTCGCCTACCTCAAGCCCTGAATCTGCCAATGTCAGGATATCGCCCGGAGTCCCGCGCGGATGCTGGGGGTTTTTCGTGGATTGTCAGGATGGGGTTGGGAGCCGGGTCGGGTTCACCCCGTCGGATTACGCGATGTCGACTAGCCCGTGAGCGTGTTTGCGGCTGCACTGCTGCGCAGCGTGATCACGGTGGCGGCGCAGAACACCACGATCGGGACCGCCATGCAAACAACGCTGATGGTCGCCAGGACAAAGTCGCGCATCGGTACCTGGTCGCCCATCTTCAGCAACTGGTAGATGCGGGTGCCGGAGGACAGCAGCGTCAGAGCAACCAGCGCCCAGCAAAAGAGTTCGAGCACCCAACGGCTCCACTCCCGGGTTTCGATGATCCCGATGCCGCCGACCAGCCCGATCATCCACAGCGCGAGAAGCAGGACGTCGTTCCAGACGCTGTATTGGTCGTAGCGCAACTTCAGCCGGCCGCTTGCGTAGAGAAATCCGAAAATCGCCGTGCCGATAGCGACGACCAGGCCGCAGGCGAGTGCATAAAACCAGCCGATTAAGGGGATGGGGAGTTCCATGGTGCGGTTCAGTCCGAAAGGGCGAAGCGCATTGCGGCTTCGCATTGGATTCGAGTGGGGTTTAGCAGCGGCAGGCCGGCATTGGCCTCGTGTGCATTGCCGGGAAAAAGCAGCGGCAGCTCGGTGCAGGCGAGAACCGCTGCATCGAGTTGACTGTAACGGGAGAGCATACCGATGAACCATGCCTTGTCGAGCTGAATAACGTTACTGCGTGCAAGCTCGTTCTGGATTGCCTGGATCCGTGTGCGCTCCTGTGCATCCGGAATCTGCACCTCGAGGCCGAAGCTCTCAAGCACGCCGCGATAGTAGTGGTGCTCCATCGTATGCA
>CAMBSA010000147.1 GCA_945869935.1 Bordetella parapertussis
CAGCGCGCGATGCGGATGCCCTTGGAGGCGCAGAACTCCACGAACGGGATGGGTATGGTGCTGCCGCCCATGCCCACGTCCTCCAGCCGCGCGATGTCCGCGGGCGTGGTGTCGGGATGGTTGAATATCGAATTCAGGAACACCGTGGCCCCCTGCCCCGTGGTGAGGTCGTGCTCGCGCATGGCGCGCAGCACCGTCGGCACGTCCCAGCCGTCCATGATGTGCACCGGCTTGCCGCGATAGGGCTGCAGGAACACGCCCACCAGCATGCCGGTGATGTGGCTCAGCGGCCCGCCCACCATGACGGCGCGCTTCTGCCGCGGCAGCGCGTCCATGTGCAGCCAGTTCTCGCACACCAGCGAGCGGTGCGTATGCACCACGCCCTTGGGATCGGCCGTGGTACCCGAGGTGAAGGCGATGGCCACCACGCTGTCCGGGTCCACCCTGGGCAGGGCCGCGATGGGCGAATCGGCGATCAGTTCGTTGTAATTGCGCATGCCGGCCGGGATCTGGTCACCGATGACATACACGTCCTCGAGATCCGGCATCTCCTTGCGCAATTCGGCGATGTGTTCCAGCCGCCCGCCCGCCGGCGATTCGGCGGTGATGAGGATGCGCGCTTTCGATTTGGAGAGGATGAAGCGCAGCTCCTTGGTGCCGTAGAACGGCGCCACCGGCACCAGGATGGCGCCCAGCACCGGCACGGCGTGAAAGCCCAGCGCGCCCTCGATGGAATTGTTGACGTAGATGCACACCACGTCGCCTGCCTTGATGCCGCGGTGCTTCAGGCCTTCGGCGAGGCGCAGCGCCTGGTCGCGAACCGCGCCGAACGTGGAATGCTGCGGACGCGTGGTCGACCAGATGCTGTAGGGCAGTTGCGGGTTGCGCCCCAGCCATTCGAGCAGCGAATGGCCGAGCGTGCTGTCGTCCCACCAGCCTTGTTTCAGGTAGCGCGCGCGCAGTTCGGCGGGAAAGGACCGCAGGGCGGTCGGGTCTATCTGCAGCATCTTTCCTCCTTGACTTCGTCTCAGCAGGCGCACTGCTGCGATGTCATTGTAGCGTTGTCGCGTGGTATTGGTGTCCGTTGCCGGCAGCGCCACCCGGAGCCGGGCCGATCCGGCTCGCGCACCGGCCCATTCACTCACGCTTACGATATTTCCCGCGCACCGCTTCGAGCGCAACCGCACCAGCGCGGTGCTGTTCTCTCTATTGATTTCGAATGTGCTCGACCTTAAGACGAGCCACTTTCCCGTCCTGTGACGATCTTGGCCTGATCATTTCCAGCCGATACTCTTTTTGTCGCGTCGATCTCCGCGACATCAGGATCGTGCCTTCACCATACCTGAAGGATTCCCTGCCGACGATACGTCGATGTCGGCACGGCACGCCATGCGCCGACAACCGGCTATCAGCAGATTGCCAGGTCGAGTGCCACAGATCACCCGACAGGGCCTGCACTTTCAAGCCCGAGAATTGCTCAATGCCCGTTGATGAACCACAAAACCTGGGCTATTCCTAGCGCTGGCCCGATGCCGCACAGGTCGATCAGCGAGCGCTCCCGTTCGAACGCCATCGGCGATCGGCGGGCCGCGTGAAATAGGCCGTGAATGTCCTTCTGTTTCACACACCAACGCGATGTGGACTGTGTGAATACTTGTAACCGTAAATCATCAGGGCCCGTCGAAGCCAAGTCAGCGTTCCAACCCGTCACCGGGCCGGTCATTTCTGTGGGAGGAGTTGCACATGAATCTATTCGACAGTTATCGGCAGCTTTACGTCAGCGGCCGAGAAGAGGAGATGTCACTGCCGGAATATCTCGATCTGTGCGGGCGCGATCCACTGGCCTATGCGACGGCTGCCGAGCGCATGCTGGCCGCAATCGGCGAACCCGAGACCATCGACACGCGGCATGACCAGCGCTTGTCGAGGATATTCTCCAACCGCCTGATCCGACGCTATCCGGCGTTCCGGGAGTTCTACGGAATGGACGAAGCCATCGCGCAGATCGTGGCTTATTTCAAGCACGCGGCGCAGGGCCTGGAGGAGCGCAAGCAGGTGCTGTATCTGCTGGGTCCGGTGGGTGGCGGCAAGTCCTCGATCGCCGAGCGCCTCAAGATCCTGATGGAAACCTACCCCATCTGCGCCCTGAAGGGCTCGCCCGTCAACGAATCGCCGCTGGGACTATTTCACGCCGAGCGCGACGGTGCGACGCTGCAGGCCGAATACGGCATTCCGAAGCGCTACCTGCGCGGCATCATGAGTCCCTGGGCGGTCAAGCGCCTCAAGGAATTCGACGGCGACATCACCCAGTTCCGGGTGGTGCGCGTTCAGCCTTCAGTATTGAAGCAGATCGCGATCACCAAGGTCGAACCGGGCGACGAAAACAACCAGGACATTTCCGCGCTGGTCGGCAAGGTCGACATCCGCAAGCTCGAATCCCTGTCGCAGGACGATCCGGACGCCTACAGCTATTCGGGCGGCCTGTGCCTGGCCAACCAGGGCCTGCTCGAATTCGTCGAGATGTTCAAGGCGCCGATCAAGATGCTGCACCCCTTGCTAACCGCCACCCAGGAGGGAAATTTCAAAGGCACCGAGGGTTTCTCGGCCATTCCATTTCAGGGCGTCATCCTGGCGCACTCCAACGAATCGGAATGGACGGCGTTCCGCAACAACCGCAACAACGAGGCCTTCCTTGACCGCGTCTACATCGTCAAGGTGCCCTACTGCCTGCAGGTGTCTGACGAAGTCAGGATCTATCAAAAGTTGCTCAAGAACAGTTCGCTGTCGGCGGCCCCCTGCGCGCCGGGCACCCTCGAAATGATGGCCCAGTTTGCCGTCCTGTCGCGTCTCAAGGAGCCGGAGAATTCCGGCATCTACTCGAAGATGCGGATTTACGATGGTGAAAACCTCAAGGATGTCGATCCGAACGCCAAATCGGTACAGGAATACCGCGATTACGCCGGCATGGACGAGGGCATGACCGGAATGTCGACGCGCTTTTCCTACAAGGTTCTGTCGAGCGTATTCAATCACGACCAGACCGAGATCGCGGCCAACCCCGTGCACCTGATGTACGTCCTGGAGCAGCGCCTGCTGCGCGAACAACTCCCGGAGGAAACGCAGCGCCGTCACCTCGAATTCATCAAGGGCCATTTGTCGGTGCGCTACGCCGAGTTCATCGGCAAGGAAATCCAGACCGCCTACCTGGAGTCGTATTCGGAATACGGACAGAACATATTCGACCGCTACGTCACATTCGCCGACTACTGGATCCAGGACGAGGACTACCGCGACCCTGAAACCGGCGAGAGCTTCAACCGGGCGCAACTCAATGGCGATCTGGAGAAAATAGAGAAGCCTGCCGGCATCGCCAACCCCAAGGACTTCAGGAACGAAATCGTCAATTTCGTGTTGCGAGCGCGGGCCACGGCGGGTGGCAAGAACCCCACGTGGACCAGTTACGAAAAACTGCGCGAAGTGATCGAGAAAAAAATGTTCTCGAACACCGAAGAATTGCTGCCCGTGATCTCGTTCAACGCCAAGGCCTCCGAAAACGACCGCAAGAAACACGAGAGCTTCGTGTCACGCATGGTTGCCAAGGGCTACACCGAGAAACAGGTGCGCCTGCTTTGCGAATGGTACCTGCGCGTGCGCAAATCACAGTAGGCGGCGCAGGACGGGTCCTCGGCCGCCAATCGGGCGCGGGCAAATGACGGGCGGGAGACTTACACCAATAACGGATCGACGGAAAAAATGTCCAACATCATCGATCGCCGACTGAACGACCGCAACAAGAATGCGGTCAATCGCGAGCGCTTTATCCGGCGCTACAAGGAACATGTCAAAGGAGCGGTCGCGGACATGGTTGCGCGCCGCTCTATCCGCGACATGGCGGACGGCGGCGACGTGACCGTCCCGAGCAAGGATATTGCCGAACCGACGTTCCGTCACGGGCCGGGCGGTCAGCGCGAGACCGTCCACCCCGGCAACAGGAAATTCAATCCCGGCGACCGTATCGAACGACAGAAGGACGATGACGCAGGCAGTGGCGAGGGCGGCGGCGGCGGCGAGGGCGTGGATGGTTTCCACTTCGCCCTGACCCGCGAAGAATTCCTCAATCTTTTTTTCGAGGATCTCGAATTGCCGCGCCTTGAGCGCACAGTGCTCGGCGGACTGAAGGACCGGCGCATGCAGCGTGCCGGATATACCACCACCGGTGCACCCACCAACCTGTCCATAGCCCGCTCGCTAAAGATCGCGATCGGACGCCGGCTGGCGCTTACCGCCCCTCTGTACCGCGAAATCGGGGAGCGACGGTCCGATCTGCAATCACTGGATGTCGATCACGATCAGCCCTGCGAGACGGAGCAGACGCTGCTGACCGAAATCGCGCGGCTTCAACACCGCATCGACCGCGTTCCATTCATTGATCCGATCGACCTGCGCTACCGCCATCGCGTGCTGGTGCCCCATCCCATCAGCCAGGCGGTCATGTTCTGTCTGATGGACGTATCGGCGTCGATGGACGAACACAAGAAGGATCTGGCCAAGCGCTTCTACACCCTGCTCTACCTGTTCCTGACGCGCAAATACGAGAAGGTGGACGTGGTCTTCATTCGTCACACCGAGGACGCGCAGGAAGTCGATGAGGAACGCTTCTTTCACGACCCCGCCAGCGGAGGCACGGTGGTGCTCTCGGCGCTGGAACTGATGAACGAGATCATTGCCGAACGTTACCCGGTGGGCGCGTGGAACATCTACGGCGCGCAGGTGTCGGACGGCGATGCCTTCGGCGCCGATCCTGAAAAGAGCCGCGGCTTCCTGGAAGACAGCATCCTGCCGCTTGCCCGCTACTACGCCTACATCGAAGTGGCGCAATCCGACGCACGCGTTTCAACCCTGAGTGCCTCCTACCGGCGCGTCAGCGCGGCACATTTCGCCATGTGCGAGGTTCATGAGCGCCGCGAAATTTATCCGGTGTTCCGCGAATTGTTCAGAAAGGAAGCCTGAAATGGCATCGGAGACTCCGGGCAAGCAGGCAATGGCGTGGACCGGCTCGATCGGCACCCCCCTTTCGCAAGGCGCGGAGTGGACCTTCGAGTTGATCGATCGCTATGACGTGGCGATCCGGGACATCGCCGTCAACGAATTCGGGCTCGATTGCTATCCCAACCAGATCGAGATCATCAACTCCGAACAGATGCTGGACGCCTATGCGTCGACCGGGCTGCCGATCGGCTATCCACACTGGAGCCACGGCAAGGAGTTCATTCGCAACGAGCAGGCCTACAAGAAGGGGGCTCGCGGCCTCGCCTACGAGATTGTAATCAACTCAAATCCGTGCATCTCCTACCTGATGGAGGAGAACACCATGGCGCTGCAGGCGCTGGTGATCGCGCACGCCTGCTACGGCCACAACTCGTTCTTCAAGGGCAACTACCTGTTCCGGCAATGGACCAACGCCGACGCAATCATCGACTACATGGTCTTCGCGCGCAATTTCGTCCTGCAATGCGAACAACGCCACGGACTGGCCGCAGTGGAAGAAGTGCTGGACTCGTGCCACGCCCTGATGGACTACGGCGTCAGTCGCTACGACCATCCGAAGCCGCTGTCAGCCGAGACCGAGGCGCGGCGCGTGCAGGAACGCGAAGAATATGCGCGACAGCGGTACGAAGAAATCTGGCGCACCCTGCCGGTGAAACCGGAAGCCAAG
>CAMBSA010000148.1 GCA_945869935.1 Bordetella parapertussis
GCCCCAGCAGGGCCCTCGGGCTCCGTGCTGCGGCTTGCGTGTACGTTAAAAAGAAATTAAACCGACCGGATTGCTGGCTCAACCGTAGGGCATCATCGCCTTGACAGCGCGCTTGTTGGTGGCATGAACGGAAGTGGTTCCGCGAAGCCCACGCTTGCGCTTGGTGGCTTTCTTAGTAAGGATGTGGCGCAGAAACGCTTGGGAGCGCTTGATACCGCCCGTGCCCTGCACACGAAAGCGCTTTTTGGCGCTGCTCTTTGTCTTCATCTTTGGCATAACACTGCTCCTGTTTTCTGCAGCGACAGGTGGCCGACGGCAAGATTTTCCGCGGCGCTTGAAACCTTGGCACTGCTTATTTTAGACCCGGTTGACCGGATCGACCTGCATAAACCTGCCTGCTATTCCTGCTTCTGCTCTGCCTGCTCTGCCTGCTCCGCAGTACCGTCGGACTTCTTCTTGGGCAAAACCTTCTTCGGCGCCAGCACCATGATCAACTGACGTCCTTCCATCTTCGGGTACTGCTCAACGACCGCGAACGGCTCCAGATCCTGCTTCACGCGCTCGATCAGCCGATGTCCGAACTCCTGATGCGCCATTTCACGCCCGCGGTACCTGAGCGTGACTTTGGTCTTGTCACCCTCTTCAAGAAATTTCATCAGATTCCGAAGCTTGATCTTGTAATCACCCTCATCGGTTCCCGGACGAAACTTCACTTCCTTTACGTGAATCTGCTTCTGCTTGAGCTTGGCTTCGTGCGCCTTTTTCGCTTCACGGTACTTGAACTTGCCGAAGTCCATAAGCTTGCACACGGGTGGCTGCGCCAGCGGGGCGATCTCGACCAGATCAAACTCCCCCTCTTCAGCCATCCTGAGCGCCTCGCCGATCGTCACGATCCCGAGTTGCTCTCCATCATCACCGACCAAACGTACTTCGGGGGCGGTGATCTCTCCGTTCAAGCGCTGCGGCTTTTCTGTGGCGATGTTGCTTTCTCCTCGAATTCGAATCTGGACGGTAGCCGCTAGCGGTTCGCCATTGCTCCGTGAACCGACTCGGAACGAAGACGTTCGATGAAGTCCTTGATGGGCATGACCCCGAGATCCTCACCGCCGCGGGCGCGTACCGCCACGCTTTGAGAAACCTTTTCCTTCTCGCCTACGACGATCTGGTAAGGCAGCTTCTGCAAGCTATGTTCCCGAATCTTATAGGAAATTTTCTCATTCCGCAAATCGGCCTCGACCCTAAAGCCGGCCGCCTGCAGGGCCTTCGCGACTTCACTCGCGTAGTCCGCCTGCTGCCCCGCAATATTGAGCACCACCGCCTGAACCGGGGAAAGCCACAGCGGAAGCGCACCCGCATAGTGCTCGATCACGATCCCGATGAATCGTTCCATCGACCCGACAATCGCCCGGTGAAGCATCACCGGAACCTTGCGCGCATTGTCATCGGCGACGTATTCGGCGCCAAGGCGCTCCGGCATCATGAAATCGACCTGCATCGTGCCGCATTGCCACGCCCGGCCAATGCTGTCCTTGAGGTGATACTCGATCTTCGGGCCGTAGAACGCCCCCTCGCCGGGCAATTCCTCCCAATTCACGCCGCACGCGCCAAGAGCCGTGCGCAGCGCCCCTTCGGCCTGGTCCCAGGTTTCGTCACTTCCCAACCGCTTTTCCGGACGAAGTGCGAGCTTGACCGCAACATCAGTAAAACCGAAGTCTGCATAGACCTTCAGCGCCAGCCGATGAAAATCAACGACTTCCGACTCGATCTGCTTCGGAAGACAGAAGATGTGCCCGTCATCCTGGGTAAAGGCCCTAATACGCATGATCCCGTGCAGAGCACCCGAGGGCTCGTTGCGGTGACAAGCGCCAAATTCACCGTACCGCAGCGGCAGATCCCGATAGCTACGCATCGAGGAATTGAAAATCTGAAGGTGCCCGGGACAGTTCATCGGCTTGACCGCGTACTGCCGACTCTCCGAGGCCGTGAAGAACATGTTCTCGCGGTAATTGTCCCAGTGCCCGGAGCGTTGCCACAGCGAGACATCGAGTATCTGCGGGCAACGGACTTCCTTGTATCCGTTATTGCGGTAGATCGCGCGCATGTACTGCTCGACGTCCTGCCACAATGTCCATCCCTTGGGATGCCAGAAAACCATCCCGGGCGCTTCTTCCTGAACGTGGAAAAAATCAAGATGACGACCAAGCCGCCTGTGATCGCGCTTTTCCGCCTCCTCGAGCATATGCAGGTACGCGTCCTGCTCTTCCTTGCTCCCCCATGCGGTGCCGTAGATCCTCTGCAACATCTCGTTTTTCGAGTCGCCCCGCCAGTACGCACCGGCAACCTTCATCAGCTTGAAAACCTTGAGCTTCCCGGTGGACGGTACGTGCGGCCCACGGCAAAGATCCACGAACTCGCCTTCCCGATAGAGCGTGATCGAATCCGCGGCCGGGATCGACGCAATGATCTCCGCCTTGTAGCTCTCGCCGATGGACTTGAAGAACTCCACCGCCTTGTCACGCTCCCACACCTCGCGCAAAACCGGAATATCCTGCTTCGCCAACTCTGCCATCTTCTTTTCAATCGCCGCGAGATCTTCCGGCGTGAACGCGCGCTTGAATGCGAAGTCGTAGTAGAAGCCGTTCTCGATCATCGGACCAATGGTTACCTGAGCCTCCGGGAACAGTTTCTTGACCGCATACGCCAGCAGGTGCGCAGTCGAATGCCTAAGGACATCCAGCCCATCCTTGTCCTTCGCGGTGACTATCGAGACGTCAGCATCACGCTCAATCCTGTGTGAAAGATCAACAAGTTCGCCGTCGACCCGTCCCGCTACGGCAGCACGGGCCAGGCCAGCGCCAATCGACTGCGCAAGTTCCGCAACGGTTACCGGGCCTGGAAACGGTCGTTCCGAACCGTCGGGCAATCGGACTACGGGCATAGTTCACTCATCTCAAGATTATTAGCTAACGGTCGATTCGGCGCCTGACGCAACATCGCGCGAATCATCAATCTATCCAATAATATCATTGGGTTAGGCTATCGCTCCCACATTGTCGTGGAGCTTCGGCCGTCCACGGAAACAAAAAGGGGCTGCCGAAGCAGCCCCTTTAAGGGTTTTGTTGGTAGGCGCGATTGGACTCGAACCAACGACCCCCACCATGTCAAGGTGGTGCTCTAACCAGCTGAGCTACGCGCCTGCAGAAGAGGCAGGATTCTAACGCAGCCCGCGGTCAGTGACAAACGCAAAACGTAGAACCGGTTAATCCTACCCGCCCCAAGACCTGTTCTTCGAATCGTAACCGTACGGTTTGGTCCTGAATATGACCGCATCGCAACGGAGGGTAAATTCCGCGCCCGTCAACTGAAACACGAACGCCGCGCCGTTGGGACAGAGCGGCATCGTTTCCATGAATTTCGGCTGAAGCTTGGCCAAGCTGTCCGGATACGCCCCGCCCTCGAGTTTGAAACGCGTGAGGCCCTGGATGATCTGCAGGCCTCGCGATTCGACCGTCGTCGAGTTCTTCTCGCCCGCGCTGTAGAAATCAAGCACAACGTAGCCGATCGCCAACAGCACCGCAATGACGACGAGCACAATAATCTGCCCGGCGCTGGTTTTTGTCTTTGCCGCCTGCTGCATTTTTTGGTCCTCTCCCGATATTTCCCGCTGGGAAACTTTACCAGAAGTCACCGGAAATTACCGCTATTTGTCTAGCGAAGCCCGAGCATTTCCGCCGCATGCCTGCGGGTTGTGGTCGTAATCTCCACGCCCCCCAGCATACGGGCGATCTCCTCGATTCGCGCATTGGCATCCAGCACGGTCACCTGGCTGAGCGCCTCTCGACCACCCGCCTTCGCAACCGACCACTGTGCGTTCGCCTGAGCCGCAACCTGGGGAAGATGCGTCACGCAGAGTACCTGTCGCTCGGCACCCAGGGCGCGCAGCTTTTTTCCGACGACCTCGGCAACAGCGCCACCGATACCCGCGTCAACTTCGTCAAAAATAAGCGTCGGCACCGCCGCCGAGCGACTGGTTATCACCTGAATGGAAAGACTGATGCGCGACAATTCCCCGCCTGAAGCAACCTTGGCGAGGGACCGGGGCTCACCGCCAGCATTCGCCGCGACCCGGAATTCAATCGTTTCATTTCCGTGAATGCTGCCGTCCGTTGCAAACGGGACGAGCGCGACCTCAAATCGGGCACCGGCCATTGCCAACTCCTTCATTGCACCGGTTACCTCCTTTGAAAGCCGTGCTGCCGCCTTTTTACGCTCCGCACTTAGTTTCAACGCACGCTCGCGGTATCGCGCCCGTGCTTGCTGCTCTTTCCGGGAAAGGTCCTCGAGGTTTGAGGCAGCGTCAAGCTCCAGAAGGCGCTCGCGCTTGCTCGTCAGCAGTTCCGCCATTTCCTCCGGCTTGCCCCGCAGACGCCTGGAAAGCGAGTGGGCCGCCTGGAGCCTCTCCTCCACTTCGCTCAACCGCCCCGGGTCAAGCTCCACCCGATCCACATATCTGCGAAGCGCATGAACGGCTTCATCGAGTTGCGCCTGTGCAAGGTCAAGCAACGCGAGCGGCTCACCCAAGGCCGGATCGTAGGAGAGAAGGTTACGCACGCGGGAAGCAGCACCGCCCATCGCCGCGCCCACCGATTCGTCCGCCTCCGCAAGCGCATCCACCGCCTGTTGCACACCATCGATAAGGCTTGCCGCATGCGCCAAGCGGGTGTGTTCCGCCTGCATCGATTCCCACTCGCCAGGCGCCAGATTGAGGCGCGACAACTCGTCAACCTGCCACGCAAGTTGCTCTCGCTCCGCATCTCGCGCTGCCGCGTTGATCTCGTGTTCCGCCAGCTCCTTCGCGAGGCGTTGCCAATTCCGGTAAGCCTCGCCGACCTCTCGCGCAGTCGCCCCCAGCCCGGCGTGCCCGTCAAGGAGTTCCCGCTGGGCATCCGCTCGTACGAGCGACTGATGGGCGTGCTGTCCGTGAATATCCACCAGACCATCGCCGACTTCGCGCATCTGCGCAACCGTCGCGGGCCGACCGTTGATGAATGCGCGCGACCGTCCGCCGGTGTCGACAACCCTCCGCAGGATCAACCGCCCGGGATCGCCCTCGAGCGCCTGATCCTCGAGCCAGCGCGTTACCGAGGGATGCGCATCAATGGAAAATTCCGCGGTGATTTCGGCGCGCTCGGCCCCTTTTCTTACCTGAGCGGGATCTGCTCGCTCGCCCAATGCAAGCGCAAGCGCATCGATTAGGATCGACTTGCCGGCACCAGTCTCCCCGGTGAGCGCAGTGAAGCCATCGCCAAACGCCAGGTCCAGCGCGTCCACGATGACAAAGTCCCGAATGGATAGATTCTGAAGCACGATAGTCAGCCGGATACGTGACGCGCTAGTGCATCTCGCCCCAGTGCAGCTTTTCCCGGAGCATCGCAAAGTAACTGTAGCCCGGCGGGTGCACGAAGCGGATTTTCTGTTCTGCTCGAGTGACCAGAACCTGGTCCTGCTCGTGCAAGTCGCACTGCGGTTGACCGTCAAAGTGAAGCCGCGCATCAATTGCCCGCTTGAGCACCACCTCGATCCGCGAATTTTCGCTCACCGTGATCGGCCTGTTCGAAAGCGTGTGCGGACAGATCGGCACAAGTGCGAACCCCGGCATTGACGGCTGCAGAATCGGGCCGTTGGAGGAAAGCGCGTAGGCAGTTGA
>CAMBSA010000149.1 GCA_945869935.1 Bordetella parapertussis
CTCAGCGAACAGGCGAGGACCGGGGACTAGGCTTTGGGGCGCTCAAGGCAATAGCCCAAGCCGCGAACAGTCGATATCCTTACCGCGCCGGGTTCCAGCTTTTTTCGTAACCGATGCACGTACACCTCGATCGCGTTCGTGCTGACTTCCTCCCCCCACTCGCACAGATGGTCTACCAATTGCGCCTTGCTGACCATCCGGCCCGCCCGCTGCACCAGTACCTCGAGCAGCGCCAGTTCGCGTGCCGGTAGATCGAGCGCCTGATCGTGCAGGTGTGCGGTTTTCCCCACCTGATCGTAGCTGAGCGGCCCGTGACGTATGAGTGTCGGCGCCCCGGCCGCGCCGCGGCGTGTCAATGCCCGAACCCGGGCCTCGAGCTCTGCCAACTGGAACGGCTTGGCGAGATAGTCGTCAGCACCCAGATCCAGGCCGCGCACCCTGTCTTCGACTCCGTCGAGTGCGGTAAGGATCAGGACGGGGACACGCGAATCGCGCGTCCTGAGCCGACGCAAAACGTCCAGACCGCTCATGACCGGCAAGCCGAGGTCGAGAATAAGCAGGTCAAACTCCGCCCCCAGCAGGGCCGAATCGGCATCGCCTCCGTTGCATACGGCATCTACGGCATATCCCGACTGCCGCAGGCTTCGTGTGAGCCCGTCGGCGAGCAGCGCGTCATCTTCCGCTATAAGGATGCGCATCCCCCCCCCTATTTGCCGGCAGCACCCGGTGCCGGGCACCACGCTCCCTGGGGGGCAGTGTAGCAAGCCGGTCCGCATAATGAAAAAACCCCGCCTGAGCGGGGTTTTTCAGCGCCCGAAAACCAACCTCGGGCGTCGACCTGATGCTTGCGCGTCAGAGGGAACCGGTTACATATCCATCCCGTCCATACCGCCCATACCGCCCATGCCGCCCATGCCGCCACCGGGCATGCCGCCGCCCCTTGGTTTGTCCTCAACGAGTTCGGCAACAGCAACATCGGTCGTGAGCAGCAGACCCGCGATGGACGCCGCGTTCTGCAGTGCAGTGCGGGTGACCTTGGTCGGATCCACAACGCCCATCTCGACCAGATCGCCGTACTCGCCGGTCTGCGCGTTGTAGCCGTAGCTGCCCTTGCCTTCGGCAACCTTGTTCAGCACAACCGAGGGCTCGTCACCCGCGTTCGACACGATCGCGCGCAGCGGCTCTTCCAGCGCACGGGCGATGATCTTGATGCCTGCGTCCTGGTCGGGGTTGTCGCCCTTCAGCTTGGCGATCGCCGAGCGGGCACGAATCAGCGCAACGCCACCACCGGCCACAATGCCTTCCTCGACCGCCGCACGGGTAGCGTGCAGTGCGTCTTCCACGCGCGCCTTCTTTTCCTTCATTTCGATTTCGGTCGCCGCGCCGACTTTGATCAGCGCCACGCCGCCGGCGAGCTTCGCCACGCGTTCCTGGAGCTTTTCCTTGTCGTAGTCGCTGGTGGCTTCCTCGATCTGCTGGCGGATCGCCTTGACGCGCGCTTCGATGGTCTTGGCATCGCCCGCACCGTCGATCAGCGTGGTCTCTTCCTTCGCGACTTCGACGCGCTTGGCGCGGCCGAGGTCCTTGAGGGTGGCTTTCTCGAGCGACAGCCCGATCTCTTCGGCGATGACCTGACCGCCGGTGAGGATCGCGATGTCTTCGAGCATCGCCTTGCGACGATCACCGAAGCCCGGCGCCTTGACGGCACAGGTCTTGAGGATGCCGCGCAGGTTGTTCACGACGAGGGTCGCGAGCGCTTCGCCTTCGACATCTTCGGCAACGATCAGCAGGGGCTTGCCGGCCTTGGCGACCTGCTCGAGCAGCGGCAGAAGGTCGCGGATGTTCGAGATCTTCTTGTCGTACAGAAGCACGAACGGATCGTCGAGGATCGCGATCTGCTTGTCCGGGTTGTTGATGAAGTAGGGCGACAGGTAGCCGCGGTCGAACTGCATGCCTTCGACGACATCGAGTTCGTTGTTGAGCGATTTGCCGTCTTCAACAGTGATGACGCCTTCCTTGCCAACCTTGTCCATCGCATCGGCGATGATCTTGCCGATATCGGCATCGGCGTTCGCGGAGATCGAGCCGACCTGGGCGATTTCCTTGGACGTCGTGCAGGGCTTGGAGATCTTCTTGAGCTCGGCGACGATGACTTCGACAGCCTTGTCGATGCCGCGCTTCAGGTCCATCGGGTTCATGCCGGCGGCAACGTACTTCATGCCTTCGCGAACCAGCGCCTGGGCCAGAACCGTCGCCGTCGTGGTGCCGTCACCGGCCACGTCGGAGGTCTTGGACGCGACTTCCTTCACCATCTGCGCGCCCATGTTCTGGAACTTGTCTTTCAGTTCGATTTCCTTGGCGACCGATACACCGTCCTTGGTGATGGTCGGGGCGCCGAACGAGCGCTCGAGCACGACGTTGCGACCCTTGGGGCCCAGCGTGGCCTTGACGGCATTGGCGAGGATATTGACGCCCTCGAGCATCTTGATGCGCGCATCTTCATGAAAACGTACGTCTTTAGCAGCCATTTGGTTCTCCTAGCTTTCTGTCCGGGTACTTACTTGGTGATGACGCCCATGATGTCGTCTTCACGCATCACGAGATATTCGTCACCTTCGATTTTTACGGTCGTGCCGGAATACTTGCCGAACAGGATGCGGTCGCCGACCTTGACATCCATCGGCTGGAGCTTGCCGTCATCGGTGCGCTTGCCCGCGCCAACCGCAATGACTTCGCCCTGATCCGGCTTTTCTGCAGCGGAGTCGGGAATTACGATGCCACCAGCGGATTTGCGCTCTTCTTCGACGCGCTTGACCACAACGCGATCATGTAACGGACGGATTTTCTGCACGATTTTGCCTCCTTCATACACACGTAAATTAATGGGACACGGTGGTCGCATCCCACAGCCCAAGTTCAGTCTGGAGCGCCTAAGTTGCTAGCACTCGTCTCTTGCGAGTGCTAATAATACGTCCGCCACGTGACAATTTCAAGTTGCCACCGAGAAGATTGGCATTGGGCTCGAATATCATTGGGAAAACAGCTATTTAGAAGTAATCTGAGCACTCCGCTTCCCCACCAGGCGCGGCACGCATCCCTTGCCGGTCTTCGCCAGAAGAAATCAAAAATCTCCCGTCATGAAGCCAACGCCGCAGCAACACGATCGCCGACGCCGACATATTCGGAGCCGCTGCTGATGCGCCGGGGATCACCGCCGGTGCCTGCTCAGGCGATGCGATTCGCGCACCCCACTCTGGATTTCGCCTTCGCGTTTTTGATGCTGATGGCCGGGGTCAGTGCCGCCCAGCCTCTTCCGCAAACAGTTGCCTCCGCGCTAACAAATGCGGGCATTCCGGCATCCGCAGTCGCCTTGTGGACGCAACAGGTCGGTTCGCAGAAGCCCGGCATTGCGATCAACGCGTCCAGACCGATGAACCCGGCATCGACCATCAAATTGCTGACCGCGTACTCCGCACTTGAATTGCTTGGGCCTGCGCACACGTGGAAAACCGAGGTTTGGGCGGACGGCGAGCTAAAGGGTGATGTTCTCGCGGGCGAACTCTCGCTACGCGGTGGCGGCGACCCACGGCTGACGGTGGAGCATCTTTGGCGACTCGTCCAGGCGGTACGCGCCCGAGGCATTCGCGAGATTCGAGGGGGCGTGGTGCTGGACAGGTCTTATTTCGACATCACTGAGCATGATCCGTCGCGCTTCGACAGCGACCCCCTTCGCCCATACAACGTCGGACCGGACGCGCTGCTGGTGAACTTCAAGGTTTTCCGATTCACTTTTTCCCCGGACCCTGAGCGCAAAACCGCGAGGGTGAGCGTCGAGCCCCGATCAACACTGCTCGAATTTTCAGCGAATGTCGCACTCAACAACGACTCCTGCAACGACTGGCGCCGCGGCCTGCAGACCACATTTTCCGCAGGAGGAGGCCCGCGAAGCACCCGTGCGGTTTTCGGAGGCAATTTCCCCGCGACATGCAACGAACGCACCATGAATGTTTCCCTTATGTCGCATTCCGACTACGTCCAGGGTGTATTTACATCGCTCTGGGAAGCATCCGGGGGCGTTATATCGGGCAACTGGAGGGACGGTCCGCTGCCCGCGGGATCACGCCTCGTCTATACGCACGACTCCCCGCCCCTCTCGGAGATCGTCCGGGACATCAACAAGTTCAGCAACAACGTCATGGCGCGACAACTCTTCCTGACGCTATCGGCTGAAATTGACCGGGTGCCCGGACGCTCCGACCTTTCAACTGCGGACATCCGAAAATGGCTGGAAAGCAAGGGCCTCGCAATGCCGGAACTGGTGATCGACAACGGATCCGGGCTGTCGCGCAAAGAGTCGATCAGCGCCGAAAATCTGGGGCGCTTGCTTGTTTCAGCGTTTTCGAGCGCCGTTATGCCGGAGTTTATTTCTTCCCTGCCGCTGCTTGCGGTCGACGGGACGATGCGACGGAGACTGAAAACGGATAGTGTCGCGGGTCAGGCACACATCAAGACCGGATCACTTACGGACGTACGAAGCATCGCGGGATACGTGCTGGATCGCAACGGTCGGCGCCACGCGATGGTGATGTTCGTGAATCACGCGAACGCCGCCGCCGCTCAAGCCGCACAGGATGCCTTCATCCGCTGGGTTTATGAATCCCGCGGATAAGGCCGCAGATCCACGCGAAACCCGCGGAAAAACCGCCGATCAACGCTCGCGGAAAGCGTTTTCGGTGGCCTTATTGAGAGGCTTGAGCAAGTAAGTCAGCACCGTCTTCTGACCGGTGAGCACGTCAACGGTAGCAGTCATGCCCGGTGACACAGGCAGGGTCTTGCCTCGATATTGGATCGCATGCGCCTTGGTCTTCACGTGCGCGATGAAATACGGATCCCCCTGTTGCGGCACGACGGAGTCGGCACCGACCATCACAACGGTTCCTTCAAGGCCGCCGAATATCGAATAATCGTAGGCGGCAACCTTCACGACCGCACGTTGACCTACAGATACGAAGCCGATGTCGGACGGCTTGAGCCGGGTTTCGACGAGCAACTGATCCTCAAGCGGCACAATCTCCGCCATCGGTGAACCGGGTTGGACCACGCCACCGGCCGTCTTGATCTGTACAGTCTTCACAACGCCCCGGAGCGGCGACTTGACCTCGGTACGGTCCACCCGATCGCTCAACGCGGGGATGGTCTCCTGGAGCTTCGCGAGTTCGGCGCGCGCCTGGGACAGTTCTCCCGACGCCTGGCTTCGGAATGCCGAGGTGTTGTCATCAAGACGCCTGCGCGCCTCGTTGATCGCCGATTCAATTCGCGGCATCGCGAGAATGGCTGCCTCGAGATCGGTGCGGATGCGGGATACCTCCCGCTCGAGGCGCAGCAATTCCACCTCCGACATCACGCCTTTTTTTACGAGCGGGCCGGTAATGTTCAATTCACGCTGGATCAGCGACAGCGTTTCAGACAGCCGCTCCCGCCTGGATCGCATCTCCACCAATTCCTGCTCCCGTTGCCGGATCTGCGCAAGCACTACCTCGTTCTTCGTCGCGAGATCGCGCTGACGTGTCTGGTAGGTCAGCAGTTCCTGATCGGCGAGTCCTTTCGAGTTCTGCACCACTTCCTGCGGCATGTCGAACCGCCCGCCGGTGACTTCGGAATTCAGACG
>CAMBSA010000150.1 GCA_945869935.1 Bordetella parapertussis
CGATCTGCGACCAGGGCGGCGAATGCCAACTGCAGGACATCGCGGTCGGTTACGGCGGGTCGAGCTCGCGGTATGCCGAAGCCAAGCGTGTGGTGGGCAGCAAGGACATCGGCCCGCTGGTGGCAGCCGAAGAAATGAGTCGCTGCATCCAGTGCACGCGATGCGTCCGCTTCGGTCAGGAAATTGCCGGGGTCATGGAACTCGGAATGATCGGCCGCGGAGAACACTCGGAGATTGTTTCCTTCGTCGGCAAGGCGGTGGACTCCGAGCTGTCCGGCAACATGATCGACATCTGCCCGGTCGGTGCCCTGACTTCGCGCCCGTTCCGCTATGGCGCGCGTACCTGGGAATTGCAGCGCAGGCGCTCGGTGTCGCCGCACGACGGTCTCGGTGCCAATCTGATTGTGCAGACCAAGGGTGGCCGGGTATTGCGGGTAGTTCCGTTCGAGAACGAAGAGATCAACGAATGCTGGCTCGCCGACCGCGACCGTTTTTCGTACGAAGGTTTGAATTCCCCGGATCGCCTTGCAAAGCCGATGATTCGTCAGGGCGGGGACCTTCGCGAAGTCGACTGGCAGACGGCACTGGAACATGTCGCACGTCGTCTGGATGAAATCAAGAAAACGCACAGCGCAGATTCGATAGGTGCGCTCGTCAGCCCGCACTCGACACTCGAGGAAATGTCGCTTCTCGCGCGGTTGGTCCGCGGATTGGGCGGCGACAATGTGGATTTCCGCCTGAGACAATCGGATTTTTCTGCCGATGGCAAGCGCGCCGGGGCGCCCTGGCTCGGACTGAAGATTTCGGAAATTGCGGAACTTGACCGTTCACTTCTGGTTGGAACGTTTCTGCGCAAGGATCATCCGCTGCTCGCGAGCCGATTCCGCGCTGCAGCCAAGCGCCGCCAGCAGGTCAATCTGCTGACTCTCACAGACGACGAGCTTCTTGTTTCGATCGCGAACAAAGCCGTCGTGCGCCCCGCCGAAATGCCCGCAGCACTTGCTGCGATTGTTCGCGCCACTGCGGAGGCAAAAGGCGTCGCGGTGCCTGCCGGCCTAGAGACGGTCGCGGTGACGGATGCGGCGCGAGCTATCGCTGCCAGCCTCGCCTCGGGAAGCAAGGTCGGAATTTTCCTTGGCAATGCTGCCGAACAGCATCCGCAGGCGGCAACGCTTCAGGCACTTGCGCAGGAGCTCGCGCGAATCCTCGGTGGCACAGCCGGCGTACTAGGCGCCGCGGCGAACTCCGTCGGCGGGTACATCGCGGGCTGCGTGCCGGCATCGGGCGGTCTCAACGCAAGAGCAATGCTCGAGACGCCGCGCAAGGCGTACCTGTTGCTGAATTGCGAACCCGAACTCGATTGCGAAGATCCGTCCGTTGCGATGAATGCGCTTGGTGCTGCGGAATTTGTCGTCGCTTTCAGCCCGTGGAGTCACCGCGCTGCGGAGTATGCGGACGTGATTCTCCCGATCTCGCCGCATACCGAAACCTCGGGCAGTTTCGTCAACGCCGAAGGCCGGATGCAGAGTTTCAACGGTGTTGTACCTCCGTTTGGCGACAGCCGGCCCGGCTGGAAAGTGCTTCGCGTCATCGGCAACCTGCTAAGTCTCCCGGGATTTGACCAGGAAACGAGTGAAGCCGTCCGGGATCAGGCCTGCGAGGCGGACGCGGTGGACTCCCGGCTTGGCAACGGTCTTCAATCGGTTTCCATTGTGCCGCGGCCGGTATCCGTGCCGGCGCTCGAGCGCGTTACCGATGTCCCGGTTTACTTCTCCGACTCGCTTGTTCGCCGTGCGGCGTCCCTGCAGCGCACCGCCGATGCGGCGGTGCCGTGCATGCGGATCAATCCCGCGCTTGCGGCACGGCTGGGGTTTGCTGCAGGCACGCGGGCTCGTGTGCGTCAGGGCGGGGCAGAAGCGGTGCTCGAGGTATCGCTTGACGCGGGTGTGCCGGAAGGCTGCGTGCGCATCGCCGCGGCACATCCGTCCACCGCTACCCTTGGCCCGATGTTCGGTGAATTGTCCGTGGAGCGCGCATGACCGAAGCGCTTCTCGGGCTTACCAGCGAACTCTTCGGTTCCGACTGGGGGCCGCAGATATTCCTCACCCTCAAGACGCTGGTTCTCATCGTCTGCATCGTGGTTCCGCTGATGCTCTCGATCGCGTATCTCACGCTCTGGGAACGCAAGATGATCGGCTGGATCCAGATCCGCATCGGCCCGAACCGTGTTGGTCCGTACGGACTGTTGCAGCCCATCGCTGACGGCCTCAAGTTGTTCCTCAAGGAAATCATCGTTCCTTCGAGTTCGAGCAAAGGGCTGTTCATCCTCGCGCCTATCATGGCAATCATGCCGGCACTTGCCGCCTGGGCGGTGGTGCCGTTCGCGCCGGAGGTGGTGCTGGCTGACATCAACGCCGGGCTGCTTTACCTGATGGCGATGACCTCGCTCGGTGTGTATGGCGTGATCATTGCCGGCTGGGCGTCTAATTCCAAATACGCATTCATCGGCGCCATGCGCGCCGCGGCGCAGATCGTCGCCTATGAGATCGCAATGGGCTTCGCGCTTGTCGTGGTCCTGATGGTGTCGGGAAGCCTGAATCTTTCGGATATCGTCATGGGGCAGGGGCGGGGCCGTTTTGCCGACATGGGACTGAACTTCCTGTCG
Source organism: Bordetella parapertussis (assembly GCA_945869935.1). GTDB lineage: Bacteria > Pseudomonadota > Gammaproteobacteria > Burkholderiales > SG8-39 > CAMBSA01. Next base: position 2,666 of record CAMBSA010000150.1, read on the forward strand.
TGGAACTGGCTGCCCCTGCTGCCCGTTCTAGTCGTGTATTTCGTCTCGGGGGTGGCCGAGACGAATCGCGCACCCTTCGACGTGGTCGAGGGCGAGTCCGAGATTGTGGCCGGGCACATGGTCGAATACTCCGGCATGACATTCGCCCTGTTCTTCCTCGCGGAATACGCGAACATGTGGTTGATCGCGACGCTGACGGTAGTGATGTTTTTCGGCGGGTGGAGCGCACCGATCGACAGTGTCGTCTTTCACTGGATACCGCCTTTCGGCTGGTTCATCATCAAGGCGTTCTGCGTGGTCTCGCTGTTCCTCTGGTTCCGAGCCACGTTTCCCCGCTATCGCTATGACCAGATCATGCGCCTGGGCTGGAAGGTGTTCATCCCTGTGACCCTTGTGTGGCTGGTTCTGATCGGCGTGTGGATGCAGACGCCCTGGAACGTGTGGAATCAAGGAGTCATTCCGTGATCGAGCGCGTAAAGGATTTTTTCAGAAGTTTCCTCCTGCTGGAACTGCTCAAGGGGATGGCGCTGACCGGACGCTATATGTTCGCGCGCAAGATCACCGTCCAGTACCCGGAAGAGAAAACCCCGATGAGCCCGAGGTTCCGGGGGCTTCATGCGCTTCGCCGGTATCCAAACGGCGAGGAGCGTTGCATTGGCTGCAAGCTCTGCGAGGCGGTTTGTCCGGCGCTTGCGATCACGATCGAAACCGAACAACGCGACGACGGAACGCGCCGCACGACGCGTTATGACATCGACCTCACCAAATGCATCTTCTGCGGCTTCTGCGAGGAGTCCTGCCCGGTGGACTCGATCGTCGAGACGCACATATTCGAGTACCACGGCGAGAAACGCGGCGACCTGTACTACACCAAGGAAATGCTGCTTGCCGTCGGCGACAGGTACGAAGACGAGATCGCCGAGCGCAGGGCCGCGGACGCGGCATACCGGTGAGGCACTGACGTGAACTTCGAGGTCGTCGTTTTCTACTTTTTCGCAGCCGTAATGATCTTTGCGGCACTGCGCGTCATTACGGCGCGCAATCCGGTTCATGCGGCCTTGTTCCTCGTCCTCGCATTTTTCACCGCGTCTGCGATCTGGATGCTGCTGCGGGCGGAGTTCCTCGCGATCACGCTGGTGCTTGTCTACGTCGGGGCGGTAATGGTGCTGTTCCTGTTCGTTGTGATGATGCTTGACATCAATCTCGACCGGATCCGCCAGGGTTTCTGGAGCTACCTGCCACTCGGGGCGACTGTCGGACTGCTGATGGTGGTCGAAATGGCGCTGGTCCTGGGCGGCCGGTATTTTGGCCTGGCCGCGCTGCCGGTACCCAAGGATCCGGGCGCGGGCTACAGCAACACCAAGGCGCTGGGTCGAGTTCTCTACACCGATTACGTCTACCCCTTCGAACTCGCCTCGGTGGTGCTGCTGGTGGCGATCATCGCGGCGATTGCGCTCACCATGCGCAAGCGCAAGGACAGCAAGTTCCAGGATCCTTCCCAGCAGGTGAGGGTCAAGCGGGCGGACCGGGTACGGCTGGTGTCCGTTCCCTCGGAACCCAAAGACCAATAGGCCGAAAAACCTGATGCTCTCCCTTTCCCACTTCCTGATCCTCGGCGCGATCCTCTTCGCGCTCAGCATCATCGGGATATTCCTGAACCGCAAGAACGTCATCATCCTGCTGATGGCAATCGAGCTGATGCTGCTCGCGGTGAACCTCAATTTCATTGCCTTCTCGCATTATCTCGGTGACATCGCGGGTCAGGTCTTCGTGTTCTTCATCCTGACCGTCGCGGCCGCCGAGTCCGCGATCGGCCTTGCGATTCTTGTCGTGCTGTTCCGCAACCTGTCGACGATCAATGTCGATGACCTCGACAGCCTGAAGGGATAGCGTGAAGAGTCTCTATCTACTCATCCCGCTCGCACCTCTGGCAGGTGCGATTCTCGCGGGCCTGTTCGGCCGGGTGATCGGGCGTGCCGGAGCGCATTGGGCGACGATCATTGCGGTGGCTGTCTCGCTCGTGGGGTCCTGCGTCGTGTTCTCGGATGTTCTCGACGGCAACACCTTCAACGGCCCGGTCTACACCTGGCTCACCAGCGGCGGGACCACGTTCCAGGTCGGTTTCATGATCGACCGCCTGTCGGCGCTGATGATGATCGTGGTGACCTTCGTGTCTCTGATGGTACACATCTACACCATCGGCTACATGGCCGAGGACCCCGGCTATCAGCGGTTCTTTGCCTACATCTCGTTGTTTACCTTCGCGATGCTGATGCTGGTGATGGCGAACAACTTCCTGCAACTCTTCTTCGGATGGGAGGCGGTGGGGGTGGTTTCCTATCTCCTGATCGGGTTCTGGTACACCCGACCCACCGCGGTGTACGCCAATCTCAAGGCGTTCCTGGTCAACCGTGTGGGGGATTTCGGCTTCCTGCTCGGTATCGGTCTGGTCCTCGCGCATACCGGCACGCTCGATTACGTCGAAGTATTCGGCCAGGCGAAGGCCCTGTCGTCCGCGACCATAGAACTCATCCCGGGCTCGTCCTGGGTGCTGATCACGGTGATCTGCATCTGCCTGTTTGTCGGCGCAATGGGGAAATCGGCGCAGTTCCCGCTGCATGTCTGGCTGCCGGACTCGATGGAAGGACCGACGCCGATCTCCGCGCTGATCCACGCGGCGACCATGGTGACCGCAGGCATTTTCATGGTGACCCGCATGTCGCCCCTGTACGAGTTGTCACCGGCCGCGCTGTCGGTGATCCTCGTGATCGGCGCGATCACCGCGTTCTTCATGGGGCTGATCGCGATCGTGCAATACGACATCAAGCGAGTGGTTGCTTATTCGACGCTGTCGCAGCTTGGCTACATGACGATGGCGCTCGGCGCCTCGGCGTATTCGGCCGCGATGTTCCACCTGATGACGCATGCCTTCTTCAAGGCCGCCCTGTTTCTTGGTGCGGGTTCGGTGATCGTGGCCATGCATCACCAGCAGGA
>CAMBSA010000151.1 GCA_945869935.1 Bordetella parapertussis
TCAACCCTGATCAATGCGGATCCGAAACTTCGCGCGGGCATTAACCACAAGGTGCAGGCGATGGTGGCGGCAGCGGCGCCTCCAGCCTCGATGATCGAGGGCATGGATGCGATGGGCTGGGACGTCACGCACGTGTACGGCCTGACCGAGGTGTATGGACCGGCGGCGGTTTGTGCAAAGCACGAGGAGTGGGCCTCCCTCGATGTCGGCAAGCGCGCCGAACTCAATGCGCGCCAGGGCGTTCGCTATCTGCTTGAGGACGGGCTCACGGTTCTCGATCCGGAGACGATGAAACCGGTGCCGGCCGACGGCGAAACCATGGGGGAGATCATGTTCCGCGGCAACATCGCGATGAAGGGCTACCTCAAGAACAAGAAGGCCACCGAGGAGTCGTTTGCAGGAGGCTGGTTCCATTCCGGGGACCTCGGGGTGATGCATCCCGACGGCTACGTTAAGATCAAGGACCGGTCCAAGGACATCATCATATCGGGCGGCGAGAACATTTCCTCGATCGAGGTGGAAGATGCGCTCTACCGGCATCCCGCGGTGCTCGCCGCGGCCGTGGTGGCCAAGCCCGATCCGAAATGGGGCGAGACCCCTTGTGCTTTTGTCGAACTCAAGCTGGACGCGAAAGTAACCGAGCAGGAGATGATCGAGCACTGCCGCAAGCACCTCGCGGCGTTCAAGTGCCCCCGAAGCGTGGTGTTCGGACCGGTCCCCAAAACCTCCACCGGCAAGATCCAGAAATTCATCCTGCGCACGCAGGTGAAATCCAAGAGCGCGATCGACGCCTGATCGCAGGCAGACCCATGGAGAACGCGCATGAATGCTCCTGAAAAAACCGTGGATCAGGCACCGCTGGTCCTGCGGCAGGATGCCGGTGGCGTGGTGACTCTCACGCTCAATCGCGGCGAGCGCCTCAATCCCCTGTCACAGGCGATGATCGCCGCGCTGCATTCGCAACTCGATGCGGTTGCCGCGGACGCTATGGCGCGCGTGGTGGTGCTTGCCGCCGCGGGGAAGGGCTTTTGCGCGGGGCATGACCTCAAGGAAATGCGTGCGCATCCCGACGAGGCCTGGCAGCGCGCACTGTTCGATCAGTGCGCAAGGATGATGCTCGCCATCACGCGCATGCCGCAGCCGGTGATTGCGCGGGTGCACGGCATCGCCACCGCTGCGGGATGCCAGCTGGTATCGATGTGCGATCTCGCCGTTGCTACTGATTCGGCCCGCTTCGCGGTGTCGGGGGTCAATTTCGGCCTGTTCTGTTCCACGCCCGCAGTGGGCCTGTCGCGAAATCTCGGTCGCAAGGACGCGATGGAGATGCTGCTCACCGGCGAGTTCATCAACGCTGCGACTGCGAAGGAACGCGGCCTCGTGAATCGCGTCGCTCGGCCCGATGATCTCGACCTCGAAATCGGCAGACTCACCGCATCGATCGCGTCCAAAAGTCCGGTTGCGATCAGCATGGGCAAGCGCATGTTCTATGAGCAACTCGAACGGGGCCTGGCCGATGCTTATGCGCTGGCATCGGCCACAATGGCCTGCAACATGATGGCGGAGGATGCGCAGGAAGGCGTCGACGCCTTCCTGCAGAAGCGTGCACCGGTATGGAGCGGAAAATAGGCGGTTTAGTGTTTGCTCCCCGGACGGCAGCCCGACATAATAGCCTTCCAAACTGCCGGTGTTCCGGCTGAGGCGGGCCGGGCAATTTCATGAGCGACGACTGCATCCTCGAGACGAGCAAGCTGACGCGCGAATTCAAGGGATTCGCCGCGGTCAGCGGCGTGGATCTGAAAGTCCGCCGCGGTCAGATCCACGCGCTGATCGGCCCCAACGGCGCCGGCAAGACCACGGTGTTCAATCTGCTCACCAAGTTTCTTGCGCCGACCAGCGGCAGGATCTTCTACAAGGGCGTCGACATCACCACCGCGAAGCCGGCGGAGGTGGCACGTCGCGGCCTGGTGCGTTCGTTCCAGATATCGGCGGTGTTTCCGCACCTCACCGTGCTCGAGAACGTGCGCATCGGGCTGCAGCGCACGCTCGGCACCTCGTTTCATTTCTGGCGTTCGCAGGATTCTCTCGACATCCTGAACGCTCGTGCCCAGGAACTGCTTGAATCGGTCGATCTCGGATCGTTCGCCGATTCCGTCGCGGTGGAGCTTCCCTACGGGCGCAAGCGCGCGCTGGAACTCGCGACGACGCTCGCCATGGACCCGGAACTGATGCTGCTGGATGAGCCGACACAGGGCATGGGGCACGAGGATGTGGAGCGGGTGACGGCGCTCATCAGGAAGGTGGCGGCAAGTCGCACGGTACTGATGGTCGAGCACAACATGAACGTGGTGTCCTCGATCGCGGACACGATTACCGTGCTGCAGCGCGGGCAGGTGATCGCCGAGGGGCCGTATGCAGAGGTGTCGCGTAATCCGCAGGTGATGGAAGCCTACATGGGCACCGTCGACGGTGAGCTGGAGGGCGCGCATTGAGCGCGGGTGGCGAATTCCTGCGGGTGTCCGACCTGCATGCCTTCTACGGCGAGTCGCATATCCTGCACGGCGTTGATTTCCGGGTGAACCAGGGCGAGGTGGTAACGCTGCTTGGCCGCAATGGCGCGGGGCGCACCACCACGCTGAAATCCATCATGGGACTGGTTGGCCGGCGCACCGGAACGATCAAGGTCAACGGCCGCGACACCGTTCGCATGGCCACCCACCGGATCGCACGTCTCGGCATCGGCTTTTGCCCGGAGGAGCGCGGCATTTTCTCCAGCCTCTCCACCGAGGAAAACCTGCTCCTGCCGCCGAAGCTCGCAAGCGGCGGCATGAGCACCGAGGAGATATACGCGATGTTTCCCAACCTCAGGGAGCGGCGCGACAGCCAGGGCACGCGCCTGTCGGGCGGTGAGCAGCAGATGCTTGCGGTGGCGCGAATCCTGCGCACCGGTGCGCGCCTGCTGCTGCTCGACGAGATATCGGAGGGCCTGGCGCCGGTGATCGTGCAGGCACTCGACCGGATGATCCGTACGCTCAAGCAGAAAGGCTATACGATCGTGATGGTGGAGCAGAATTTCCGCTTCGCTGCGCCGCTGGCTGACCGCTTCTATGTCATGGAACACGGCAGAATCGTCGAGGGTTTCGAGGCGGCGGAACTGGGTTCGAAGATGTCGATGTTGAAAGCCTATCTGGGCGTCTGAACGCCCGGCATTCAAACCGGAAACAAGGAGGAGTCATGAAGCGCAGGATGATCGCAGTACTCGTAGGTTCGCTGTTCGCGGCCGTGTCGAGCAATGTGGCGCTCGGGCAGGGCGCGGGCAAGCAGGCGGCCAAGGCGGGAAGCGTTTCGGGCGACGTGGTCAAGATCGGCGTGCTGACCGATCTTTCCGGCCTGTATTCGGATCTCGGCGGGCAGGGTTCGGTGGAAGCCGCGCGCATGGCGGTGCAGGACTTCGGCGGCAAGGTGCTCGGCAAATCGATCGAAATCGTCTCCGCCGACCACCAGAACAAGGCGGACGTCGGCTCCAACAAGGCGCGCGAGTGGTTCGACCGCGAAGGCGTGGACATGATCACAGACTCGCTGAACTCCGGTGTCGCGATCGCGGTCAGCAAGGTGGCGGCCGAAAAGAAACGAATCCTGATGAACACCGGCGCGGCGAGCACCCGGTTGACCAACGAGGACTGCAACCCGTACACGGTTCACTACGTCTACGATACCTACGCGCTCGCCAACGGCACCGGCGCCGCGATGGCCAAGTCGGGCGGTGATACCTGGTTCTTCCTGACGGCGGACTACGCGTTCGGTCATTCGCTCGAGACCGACACCGGCAACGCGGTCAAGGCGGCAGGCGGCAAGGTGCTTGGCGCGGTGCGGCATCCGCTGAATGCGTCGGATTTCTCGTCATTCCTGTTGCAGGCGCAGAGTTCCAAGGCGAAGGTGGTCGGCCTGGCGAATGCAGGCGGTGACACGATCAACTCGATCAAGGCGGCGAACGAGTTCGGCATCACCAAGAACCAGCAACTGGCCGGATTGCTTGTGTTCATTTCAGACATTCACAGCCTCGGGTTGGCAACGACGCAGGGCATGCTGCTCACCGATGGCTGGTACTGGGACTACAACGACGAGACGCGCAAGTTCGGAAAGCGGTTTTTCGAGAAGCGCAAGATGATGCCGGGCATGAACCAGACCGGCGTGTACTCGGCGGTGTCGACCTACCTCAAGGCGGTTCAGGCGGCGGGGACTGACGATGCGGATGCGGTGATGGGCCAGTTGAAGAAGATCAAGATCAACGACGTCTTCGCCAAGAACGCCTATATCCGTGCCGACGGGCGCATGGTGCACGAGATGTACCTGATGGAAGTGAAAAAGCCCTCCGAGTCCAAGTACCCGTGGGATTACCTCAAGGTGAAGGCGGTGATTCCGGCCGAGCAGGCGTTCCAGCCGCTTGCGAAATCCACCTGCTCGATGATCAAGAAGTAATACGCACCGAGAGGCAGGAAACCCGCCCCGGCAACCCCGGGGCGGGTTTCCGCGCCCCAACTGTGCACAGGAATCCTTCCCGGTAATCGTGGAAATCTTCGGCATACCGATACAGGCCATGCTTGGGCAATTGCTGCTCGGGCTGGTGAACGGCTCGTTCTACGCGATGCTCTCGCTCGGCCTCGCGGTTATCTTCGGCCTGCTCAACATCATCAATTTCACCCACGGGGCGATGTACATGATGGGCGCCTACGGCGCCTGGATGGCGCTGGAGTACTTGGGGCTCGGGTTCTGGTGGAGCCTGTTGCTCGCGCCGTTGTCGGTGGGAATCTTCGGCATCATCGTCGAGCGCCTGCTGATGCAATGGATCTACAAGCTTGATCATCTTTACGGGCTGCTGCTCACCTTCGGCCTTGCGCTGATCGTCGAAGGCATCTACCGAGACCAGTTCGGTGTCTCCGGGCAGCCCTACCAGGTGCCGGACCTGCTGCGCGGCGCGACCAACCTCGGCTTCATGGTGCTGCCCAACTACCGAGCTTTTGTCGTGCTCGCCTCGCTCGTGGTGTGCCTCGCAACCTGGTACGTCATCGAGCGCACGCGGCTTGGCGCCTATCTTCGCGCCGGAACGGAAAACCCGGCACTGGTGCAGGCTTTCGGCATCAACGTGCCGCTGATGGTGACCCTCACCTACGGTTTTGGCGCTGCGCTTGCGGGACTGGGCGGCGTGCTTGCCTCACCGATCATCCAGATCAATCCCCTGATGGGGTCCAACCTGATCATCACGGTGTTCGCGGTGGTGGTGATCGGCGGCATGGGCTCGATCCTCGGATCGATCCTCACCGGCCTTGCGCTTGGCCTGATCGAGGGGCTCACCAAGGTGTTCTACGCGGAAGCCTCGTCGACGGTGGTGTTCCTCATCATGGTGGTGGTGCTGCTGGTGCGCCCGGCCGGCTTGTTTGGGCGGGAAAAATGAGCGAGCGGGAAAAATGAGCGGACCCAGCAGATGAACCGCAACTGGATCGCCTTCGCCGTGCTTGCCGCAGCGGGGATCGTTGCACCGCTCGCAGGGGTCTACCCGATCTTCCTGATGAAGGCCCTGTGCTTTGCGCTCTTTGCGTGCGCCTTCAATCTTCTTCTCGGGTTCACCGGGCTGCTGTCCTTCGGT
>CAMBSA010000152.1 GCA_945869935.1 Bordetella parapertussis
GCCGCAAGCGACGGTTCGGCACTTGTGCGTCGCGACAAGAACGGCGATCTGAACGTGTCCGATCTCGTGGTGACGCCCGCGATATCCGCGCCGGTGGCAAAGGAGGACGGAACGCCCTGGACGATTGCGCTGAAAAAGCTCTCGCTCGACAAGCTCGGCGCCCACTGGGAAGACCTGTCGGGGACCGATCCGGTGAAGATCGCGCTCGGGCCGGTGAATCTCGTGACCACCGGTGTGTCCACGCAGCCGGGCACAAGCATCCCGTTCAAGCTCGCGGCCGGCATCGGGCGGGGCAAGCTGTCTGCGTCGGGCGACATGAAGCTGTCGCCTGTGTCGGGCACCATCAACCTGGACGCGCAGGGCCTCGAGTTCCTGCCGCTGCAGCCGTATTTCGCGCGCTTCGTGAACATCACGGTCAATTCCGGCTCGGTCAACGCGAAAGGCAAGCTTACCCTCGAGACCGTCGCCGGAGGCGCCTTGCGCACCGGATTCACCGGCGAGGCGGCGGCGAACGATTTCGCCGCGGTGGACAAGCTGATGGGCGAGCCGCTGCTGCGCTGGAAGTCGCTTGCGTTCAATGGCCTTGGCGTGCGTACCGAGCCGTTTGCGCTCGACATGAACGAGATCGCAGTGACGGATTTCTATTCCCGGCTCATCGTCTCCCCCGATGGAAAAATCAACGTGCAGGGTCTGGTGGTCTCCGACAAAAGTCCGGACGTCAAGCCGGTGGTGACGCCTGGCAGCAATCCCGCGGTCGCGCCGGTGTCGTCGGATGCGCCGGTGCCGCCGGTGCGCATCGGCAAGGTGACGCTGCAGGGCGGACGGGTGGATTTTTCCGACCGCTTCATCAAGCCGAACTACTCGGCACGCATCACCGAACTCGGTGGGCAGGTGTCGGGACTGTCGGCGGTGCAGGAAAGCCGCGCCGACGTGGCGCTCAAGGGCCGTGTAGAAGGCACCGCGCTGCTTGACATAAAGGGCACGATCAATTCACTCGCGAAGGTGCCTTTCCTCGACCTCGCGGCGGTGGTGAAGGGCATGGAACTGTCGTCCTTCTCGCCGTATTCCTCGCGCTATATCGGCTACGTGATCGAGAAGGGCAAGCTGAACCTCGATCTGAAATACCACCTCGAGGATCGCAAGCTCGAGGCCTCGAACAAGATTTTCCTCGATCAGCTGACCCTGGGCGACAAGGTCGAGAGCCCCGATGCACTGAACATCCCGGTGCAGTTGGCGATTTCGCTGCTCAAGAATTCGCGCGGCGAGATCGACATCGAGCTGCCGATCAGCGGGTCGCTGGATGACCCGCAGTTCAGCATCGGCGGGCTGATCGTCAAGGTGATCGTCAACCTGATCGTGAAAGCGGTGACCTCGCCCTTCGCCCTGCTCGGTTCGATTTTCGGGGGTGGAGGAGGCGAGCTGTCCTATGTAGAGTTCGCGCCGGGTTTGGCCGGCCTGTCCGAGGCGGCGACCACGAAACTTAAATCACTGTCCAAGGCTCTCACCGACCGGCCCACCCTGAAGATCGATATTTCGGGTCGTGTGGATGCCGCCACGGATAGCGAGGGCCTCAAGCGTCGTTCGCTCACGCAGAAGGTGCGGTCGCAGAAGGTGGCCGAGCTGGTGCGCCGCGGCACGCCGGTGGCATCGAACGCCGAGATCCGGGTCGAACCGGCCGAATACGGGGAATACCTGAAACGGGTCTATGACCGGGAAAATTTCGACAAGCCGCGCAATGCGATCGGCATCGCGCGCACGCTGCCGGTGCCGGAAATGGAAAAGCTCATCCTCGACAATACGGCCGTCTCGGACGACGAGCTTCGGGACCTGTCACAGCGCCGCGCCCGGGCGGTCAAAACATGGCTGGAAAAGGACGGCGAAATTCCCGATGAACGCATGTTCCTTGTCGCCTCCCGGGCCTCCGGGGGCGACGAGTCCAAGGGCGCCCCCGCCAACCGGGTGGACCTGATTCTCAAATGAGCGTCCAGATCGTGTAACCTCCGCGCTCCCGGTGGCACGTGAAAGCCGGGAAAGCGCCCATAAAACCCCCGGTCTACGGGAACTCGGCGGACAAACAAGAAGGGGACAGTCCCCTTCGTTTTGCAAGCAAAGGCAAGAGGAGACCCATGATTAAGGTCGAGAGTCTTTCCAAGTCGTTCGGCGGCAAGCTCGCCGTCGACAACATCTCGTTCGAGGTAGCGCGGGGCGAAGTCCTCGGCTTTCTCGGGCCCAACGGCGCGGGCAAGTCCACCACCATGCGCATGATCACCGGCTTCATTCCGCCGTCGGCGGGCCGTGTGTCGGTGTGCGGCTTCGACGTGGCCGAGTCGCCGATCCTCGTCAAGCAGAAGATCGGCTATCTGCCGGAGTCCGCGCCGTCCTATCAGGACATGACGGTGCTGTCCTTCCTGCGCTTTGCCGCCGACATCCGTGGCCTGGCAGGCGAGGACAAGAAAAAGGCGATCCGCCGCGTGGTGGGGCTCTGCCACCTCGATCGCGTGCTCGGCCAGACGATAGACACGCTCTCCAAGGGCTTCCGGCATCGCACCTGCCTTGCGCAGTCGATCATCCACGACCCGGAAGTGCTGATTCTGGATGAGCCGACCGACGGCCTCGACCCGAACCAGAAGCACGAGGTGCGCACTCTCATCAAGGAGATGGGTGCCACCAAGGCGATCATTTTCTCCACCCACATCCTCGAGGAAGTCGAGGCGGTCTGCAGCCGCGCGATCATCATCGACCGCGGCCGCATCGTGGCCAACGGCACGCCGGCGGAACTGATGGCGCAGGCGCCCTCGGGCCGGCTGGACGATTTCTTCCGCTCGATCACCCGTTCGGACACCGAGAAGAACGAAGCCGGAGTCGCCGCATGAAACCGTTTGCCGTGATCAAGACCATATCAAAGCGCGAACTCGCGGCGTACTTCGAGTCGCCGCTCGCCTATGTGTTCCTCGTCATCTACCTGCTGATGGCGGGTTTCTTCACTTTCACCTTCGGCGGCTTTTTCGAGCGCGGCGAAGCCTCGCTGGTGGCGTTCTTCAACTGGATGCCCTGGCTGTTCCTGTTCCTCGTGCCCGCGGTCGGCATGCGGCTGTGGTCGGAGGAGCGGCGCCTGGGCACGATCGAACTGCTGCTCACCATGCCGGTGACGCCCTGGCAGGCGATCGTCGCGAAATTCGCGGCGTCCTGGCTGTTCCTTGCGATCGCGCTTGCGCTCAGCTTCCCGGTGGTGCTCACCGTGAACTGGCTCGGCGACCCGGACAACGGCGTGATCTTTGCCGGTTACCTCGGCAGCTTCCTGATGGCGGGCACCTTCCTGTCGGTGGCGAGCCTGACATCCGCCATCACCCGCAACCAGGTGATCGCCTTCATCCTCGCGGTGATGATCTGCATCATCCTGATCATGATCGGCTTCTCGCCGGTCACCGACCTGCTCGGGCGCTGGTTCAGCCCCGCGGTGGTCGAGTCGGTTGCCAATTTCTCGGTGCTCACGCACTTTGACGGATTCCAGAGAGGCGTCGTGGATTCCCGCGACTTCATCTATTTCCTCTCGGTCATCGGATTTTCGCTGTTCACGACCGGCGTCGTGATCCGCGGACACAGGGCAGGCTGAGGAGCACCCATGAAAAAGAACGAATCGGTTTGGTATTCCGCAGGCGGCGTGCTCGCCGTTTTCCTGATCATCGTGCTCGTCAATTTCGTGTTGAGCCCGATCAACTCGCGCATCGACCTCACCGAGGGCCGCGTGTACACGCTCTCCGAGGGCACGCGGCAGGTGCTGGCGAAGCTCGAATCGCCGGTGAAGATCCGCTTCTATTTCTCGCAGGGTGATGCCACCGTGCCGCTGCCGATCAAGGGCTACGGACGGCGGGTGGAAGACCTGCTGGCGGAGTTCCGCGCGGCGGGCAAGGGCAAGGTCATCATCGAGAAGCTCGACCCGCAGCCGGATTCGGACGCGGAAGACTCGGCGGGACTGGACGGCGTGGAAGCGCAGACGCTCAATAACGGCGACCGTTTCTACCTCGGCCTGTCGGTGAGCTTTGCCGACCAGAAGGCGGCGATTCCCGCGATTTCGATGGACCGCGAACGCCTGCTGGAATACGACATCACCCGTGCAATCACGCGCACCACGCAGACCGACAAACCGATCATCGGCGTGATGAGCGCGATGCAGCTCTTCGGTGGCCCGGGCATGCCGATGATGGGCATGCCGCCGTCCGAGAAGCAGGTGCTCGTCTCCGAGCTCGAGCGCGACTTCAAGGTCAAGCGCGTGTCGATGGACCCGAAGACGATCGACCCGGACATCAAGGTGCTGATCGTGGTGCACCCGCGCGGCATCTCGGATGACGCGCAGTACGCGCTCGACCAGTTCGTGATGCGCGGCGGCAAGCTGATCGCGATGATCGACCCGCACGCCTTCTTCGACCAGTTGCCCGGTCCCGGTGGCCCGCAGGGCGGTTCGTCCTCCAACCTCGAGGCGATGATGAAGTCCTGGGGTCTGGCGATGGACACGACCAAGATCGTCTCGGACATGAAGTATCTCTCCGGCGGCGGCCAGCGCTCGATGCCCACGGTGCTCACGCTGAACGACACCGCCTACGACCGCAACGACATCGCGACTGCGCGCCTCGGCCCGACCCTGATGCCGTTCGTCGGCGTGCTAACCGGCACGCCGGTAGAGGGCCTGAAGCAGGAAGTGCTGATGCGCACCTCCACCTATTCGCAGCTCGTGGATCCCGCCACCGCGCAGGAGCGGGGCGAGAAGGCAGTGCGCGGCTTCAAGCCCTCGGGCACCGAATACCCGATCGCGGTTCGCCTCTCGGGCAAGTTCAAGTCGGCGTATCCGAACGGCCGTCCGGTCGCGAAAGATGACAAGAAGGATGCGAAGGCGGATGCCAAGTCTGCCAAGGCCGATGCAAAAGCCGAGGCCAAGCCGGATGCAACGCATCTTGCCGAATCCAAGGGCGAGAACTCGCTGGTGCTGATCACCGACTCCGACTTCATCAACGACGGCGCCGCGGTGCAGATCCAGGAGATATTCGGCCAGCGCATCGTGGTCCCGGCCAACGGCAACCTCGGCTTCGCCCAGGCGCTGATCGAGCAGTACGCTGGCGATCCGGCACTGGTGTCATTGCGCAGTCGTCAGAGCGCGGCTCGCCCGTTCACGGTGATCCGCGAGATGGAAGCCCGCGCACAACAGGCCTACCTCGGCAAGATCAAGGAACTCGAGGACAGCCTGCAGCAGACGCAGGAAAAACTCGGTGCGCTGCAGAAGTCCAAGGCACCGGGCGCGAGTAGCGCGATCCTGACCGCCGAGCAGCAGACCGAGCTGGACAACTTCAGGAAGCGCGCGGCTGAGACGCGTCGTGAGCTGAAGGAGGTCCGCCGCGATCTGCGTTCGGACAGCGAAGCGCTGCAGTTCTGGACCAAAGTGGTGAACATCGCCCTGATCCCGATCGTGCTGGTCATCGTGGGCGTCGTACTGGCCCTGATCCGCAGACGGAAAGTGGTGACGATATGACCCGCAAACAGTTCATCGCGCTGGTGGGCGTGCTGGTGCTGCTGCTGGGTGCCGGCGCCTGGGTGAAGATGTCGGATGATGCACAGTGGAAGGCAACCGACGAGCGCGTCGGCAAG
>CAMBSA010000153.1 GCA_945869935.1 Bordetella parapertussis
CAGCGATTGATCGCAGCAGGTGCGTACGTATTCGGGAAGACGGTGAGCACCGAGTTCGCCTATATGTATGCCCCGCCCACGCGCAATCCATGGAATACCGCGCATACCCCGGGCGGTTCATCCTCGGGTTCGGCGGCGGCGGTGGCCGCAGGGGTTCTGCCGGCTGCGATCGGAACGCAGACCAACGGGTCGGTGATCCGCCCTGCCGCGTTCTGCGGCGTGGTGGGCTTCAAGCCCACCTATGACCTGATCTCGAGTGCGGGCGTGTTCCCCTTCTCCCACACGCTGGACACCGTGGGCGTGTTCACACGCTCGGTTGCCGATGCGGCATTGCTTGCAAGCGTGCTGTGCGAGGGGGAGTCGGTGTCGACGGTCCCCGCGGCACGAACCACGCCGCCGCGAATCGGCGTCATCCGGAACTATCCCTGGAATGAAGTGGAGCCCGAAGCGGGAACAAGCTTTGACGCCACGCTCGCCCGACTCGCTGACGCGGGCGCGTCGGTTCGCGAGGTGACCCTGCCGCCCGCATTCACGGAGGCGAGGGATGCGCATCGCACGATCATGTTGTACGAGGCGGCAGCCCTGCATGCCGCGCTGCGTGCCCGCGATGGCGCGAAGATGAGTGCCGTTCTGCGCGACGGCCTTGACGAGGGGCGTCGTATTTCGGCCGAGGCCTATCGCGCCGCGATCGCGATGAGAGCCGCACTTTCCGAGCGCGCGGCCGACCTGTTTGAGGGCCTCGATGCAATCGCGAGTCCGCCTGCGCCCGGCGCTGCGCCGCGCGATCTCGGCGTCACCGGCGATCCCAGCTTCTGCACGCTCTGGTCGCTCACCGGTTTTCCCTCGATCACCGTGCCGTCGGCGCTCGATGCGTCCGGGATGCCGCTTGGCCTGCAGCTTGCTGCTCCCGCGGCGATGGACGACCAGTTGCTGGGTGTCGCCGCATGGTCCGAGGTGGTCATAGGATTCACGCATCGTCCGCCAGGCTGATGTGTCCGGCTAGCGCTGCTTGTGAGCGTCAGGTGGCGCGTCTATAGTCGGCGGTAGGCGCGAATTCCGGCGACACACGGCATACCGAACAAGGCAGGAGAACATCATGGGTAACGAACCCCGCATCGGCAGCATCCTCGATCTCGAGGAAAAGCGCTTTCCCCTCAATCTTCATCCGGTGCTTCCGGACATCCGCGCGCTCTGGGACCTGTCCAACAAGCTCGCCTGGGACCCGGCAACCGCAATCCCCTGGGACAAGTTCGACGCATCGAAGTACAGCAAGGAGCAGCTCGACGCCGCGCGCCTCTACTGGAGCCGCCGTGCATGGACCGAGTACAGCGGCACGTCCGAAAGCCCGGCGGTGCTGCTGCGCCTGGTGATGGAGGAGGGGCGCGAAATCGACGCGCGCCTGTTCTGGGCGGTGCAGACGCTCGAGGAGACGCGTCATTGCATCGCGTCGTACCTGCTTGCGGAAAAATGCGGCGGCTACATGGACCGCCCGCCGAAGCAGCCGCCGAAGTCGACCCAGCACCGCGGCATTCGCGACAAGGCGCTGAATCCGGCCATCTCCTTCGAAGCCTTCGCCATTGCGCATATCTGCATAGGCGAAACGGTGGCCGCGAAAATGTTCGAGGAGCGCTACAAGGCGGCAACCGATCCGGTTGCCAAGGAGCTTGTGCGGCTGATCCTGCGCGACGAGACCCGTCACATCCAGTTCGGCTGGAAGTACATGGCGCACAAGGTCAAGACCTTCACGCCGGAACTGATCGCCGAGATGGAACGTGTCGCGATCGACGTGATCGAGAATTCCGAGCTGCAGGGCTATCACTGCATCTGGCTGGTGCCGAGCGAACACACCCAGCCGATGATCGATGCCAACAACATCACCGCGGCCGCCGGCCTCGGTGGTGCGTCGCCCGAGCGCGAGATGGCGGCGCTTCGCGAGAGCATCGCGGATATCCGTCGCGACATGGCGCCCTGGGGAATCAAGATCCCGATGTTCGACCATCCGGTGGTCGGACGGGTCTGACACGGCGCACGCGATGAGTCGGCCGCCGGAGTTGCTCGAGGGGCGGCGTTTTGCGGTGGCGGCGGGGCATCCCGCAGCGGCCCAGGCCGCGGCCTCCATTGCGGAGCGCGGCGGCAGCCTTGCAGATTCGGCGATTGCCGCCTCGGCGGTGCTATGCGTGGCGCTGCCGCATGCGACCTCGCTCGGAGGTGATTTTCTCGCCCTGATCCGTGCGGAAGACGGATCGATCGAAGGGCTGGACGCGGCGGGTGTCGCACCTGCAGCAGTCGATCGTGTGAAATTCGACGCGATCCCGAAGAAGGGCCCGCGAGCTTCGGTCGTGCCAGGCATTGTCCGCGGCTGGGCGATGCTGCATGCGAGGCAGGGCCGGCTCGATTGGGCGAGCCTGTTCGAACCGGCGATCCGCCTGGCCTCCGACGGTCTGCCGTTGTCGGCATCGGTGCATGAATTCATCGTCGAGGAACGCGCGGCGCTTGGAGCCGATGCGGGTTGCCGAGAACGCTTTCTGCCCGCCGGCGAACCGCTTGCCGCCGGCAGCCTGCTTGTGCAGACGGCACTTGCACGTACGCTCGCAGCCGTTGCGTCCGGTGGAGAAGCGGCGTTCTACGACGGCGATATCGGGCGCGCCCTGTGCGGGTACATCGGTGCAAACGGGGGGCTCCTGACACAGGATGATTTGCGGAGCTACGTTGCGCGCCCTGTGGTGCCGATCGAGGGCACCTATCGCGGAGCGCGATGTACGGTGATGCCACCGAGTTCCTATGGCCTTCTGCTCCTTCTGCAACTGGCGGGGCTTGAAAGCGCGCAGGGTGATGCAATCGCACGTGACGCAGCATTGCGATTTGGGCTCCAGCGCAGGGCGATGCGCGCCGCGTTCGCCGCGGGGCGGCCGCTGCTTGCCGATGGCCTTGACGCGGCGGCACGAAGACAGCTTGCCGGGTTGCGCGAGCAGGTGCGCATTGAATCCGGCCGTTCCGACGAGTCGGTGCCGCGCGAATCGCAAGGCGGCACCGCCTGCGTCGCTCTCGCCGATGCGCAGGGCAATGCAATAACGTTGGTGCAGAGCGTGTTCAATCCCTTCGGTGCGGCGGTGCTGGATCCGGCCACAGGCATCCTGATGAACAACCGCCTGTCGGGATTCGATCTCGAGCCCATGAGTGCCAATCATGTTCGTGCGGGTCGCCGGCCGGCGCATACGCTTTGCCCGGTGATGCTCTCCGATGCGGATGGTCGGCTGGTCGCGTTCGCCTCGCCCGGCGGCATAAGCCAGACGGTGACCGGCACGCAATTCGTCTGCAATCTTGTCGATCGCGGTATGGATCTCGCAGCGGCGATCGGCGAACCGCGCTGGTCGCTGTCCCGATCGCGGGAAGTGCTCGTCGAGCCGGATTTCGCGCCGGGCACGGACGGCGCACGCACAGTACACGACCCCTATGCCTTCGGATCGATCAAGGCGGTGAGCCGCTCGCCGGACGGGAGTTTGAAAGCGGCAGCGGACACGCGTCGCAGTGCAGCGGCCCTCGCGCTTTGATGCCGGGCCCGGGACTGTGCGCGGACCTGTGTGCGGTGGCGCAATCACGCCGCCTTCGCTACCATTCGTCCCGATCATGAAAACCAAGATATTTCCCACGCCGCAGGACTGCGAAGCCGCCTTTTACGAAGCGCTCGAGACGAACAACCTCGAGGCGATGATGGAAGTGTGGGCGGAGGACGAGGAGATCGTCTGCGTGCACCCCGGAGGTCCGCGCCTTGCGGGCTACGAACAGGTTCGCGCAAGCTGGGCTGCGATCTGCGCCTCGGGGCAGCGGCTCAAGGTGCAGATTACGCAGCCGGTGATCACGCAGAGCATGATGTCCTCGGTGCATAGCGTGCACGAAACATTGTCTCTCTCGAGCGACCCAAAGTATTCACAGACCGTGGTCGCCACGAACGTCTACATGCGTACCGCAAACGGCTGGCGGATGATCGTGCATCACGCGGCGCCGGCGCCTGAACTTCCGCGTTCGAGCGATACGCCCATGATCCTGCATTGAGCAGGCACGCCTCGTACCGTCCGCCGTGGTGGTTGCCCGGCGGCCACCTTCAGACAATTCATGCCTCGCTCGCCGCGCAGCCGCGGGCGGTGCCGCATTACCGGCGCACGCGATGGGAGTCGCCCGACGGCGATTTTGTCGATATCGACTGGATCGAAGGCGATGCGAATGCCCCTCTGCTTGTCCTGTTTCACGGACTGGAGGGCGGATCGCGCAGTCACTATGCGCGCGCGCTCATGCATGTGGCTTCGGTTCGCGGCTGGCGTGGCGCGGTCGCGCATTTTCGCGGCTGTTCGGGCGAGCCAAACCGCCTGCCGCGTGCCTATCACTCGGGCGACACCACCGAGGCTGCATGGATGCTCGCGCGATTCCACGAGGCGGCGGGCGCTGCACCCTTGCTTGCGGTCGGGGTGTCGCTCGGCGGCAATGTCCTCCTCAAGTGGGCGGGGGAGCAGGGCGAGGCCGCACGCGGGGTGATTGCCGCGGCGGTGGCGGTATCGCCGCCTGTGGACCTGCGTTCCTGCGGGGAAAAGCTCGCCCTCGGTTTCAACCGCGTCTATACGCGGATGTTCCTCTCCACCATGAAGGCAAAAGGCGAGGAAAAGGCGGCGCGCTTTCCCGGAAGTTTCGACCTTGAAGCAATGCGCCGTTCCACCACGCTTCGCGAGTACGACGACGTGGTCACCGCGCCCCTGCACGGCTATCTCGATTGCGACGATTACTGGGCGCGGGCGAGCTCGCGTCCGTTCCTTGAAGGCATTCGTGTTCCGACGCTGCTGCTGTCGGCGCGCAACGACCCATTTCTCGGTGCCGAGTGCTTTCCTGGCCCAGAGGACGTCTCTGATCGTGTAGCCCTTGAATACACGCGCCACGGCGGGCATGTGGGTTTCGTCGGCGGGCGCTTTCCGGGACGGCTCGACTGGCTGCCCGGTCGTATAATCCGCTACTTCAGCGATACGGTTCACGGTCTCGCGTGACCGCGCTGGCGTACGCCGCACCCCATCCTTCCGTCCTTCGCAATTTCTTCGCACACGTCCATGACACAACCCGCAGCAGAAATTTTCAAGGCCTATGACATCCGCGGGATCGTCGACAAGACGCTCACCGAGGACACGGTGCGCCTGGTCGGGCGCGCGCTCGGTTCGTATGCGCGCGAGCGCGGCCGGGCGTCATTCGCGGTGGGCCGCGACGGACGGCTCTCGGGGCCGCGTCTGTCCGCCGCTCTGATCGAGGGTCTTCGTTCGGCCGGTGCGGATGTCGTGGACATCGGCGTGGGGGCGACGCCGATTGCCTACTTCGCCGCGAACCAGCTCGGTTGCGGCAGTGCGGTGGCAGTCACCGGCAGCCACAACCCGCCCGACTACAACGGACTCAAGATGGTGGTGGAGGGCGTGACGCTCTCGGGCGAGGATATCCAGGACCTTCGCAGGCGCATCGAAGAGGGCCGGTTCGCATCGGGCAGTGGCAGCCTGCGCACGGAGAACGTGATCGAGGCGTATCTCGCGCGCATCGTGGGCGACATACGCCTCGCTCGTTCGATGAAAATCGCGATCGACTGCGGCAACGGCGTGGCCGGTGCCAC
>CAMBSA010000154.1 GCA_945869935.1 Bordetella parapertussis
CTGGGATGTGCTCTCCACCATCACCACCCACGGCTTCAACGAATTCCGCAACCACCTCGGCATTTCCTCCGGGCAGCAGTCGTACATGTACCGGCATGTGGAGTTCATCCTCGGCAACAAGAATGAACGCCTTGCGATTGCGCACGAGAACAATCCCGACGTCTGGCCTGCGATGCAAAAGGCGCTCAACTCGCCCAGCCTCTATGACGACGTGATCGCGCTGCTCGCGCGCCGCGGTTTCGCGATTCCGAAAGACTGCCTGGAGCGCGACTGGAAGCAGGCCTACATGTCGCATCCCGCGGTGGAAGCCGCCTGGCTCAAGGTGCATGAAGACCCCTCGCCCGACAACGATCTGTTCGCGTTGAGCGAACACCTGATCGAACTGGCGGACCTGTTCTCGCAATACCGCTGGCGGCATTTCACCTCGGTCGAGCGCATCCTCGGCTACAAGCCGGGCACCGGCGGCTCGGCCGGCGTGGGCTGGCTGCGGCATGTGGTGGAACACCGCTTCTTCCCGGAACTCTGGGCCATCCGCACCACACTCGGCGCCTAGCCGGACAAACAGGAACCTCTCTTCATGAACCTGCGTTTAATCGTCCTCGGTCTTGCGCTTTGCCTTGGCTGTGCCGCACCCGCCTTTGCACAACAACTCTGGGAAGGCAAACCTGCGCGCATCCTCGTGCCCTACGGCCCCGGCAGCGGGCCGGATGCGCTCGCGCGTGACCTTGCCGACCGCCTCTCGAAGCAGACCGGCAAGACACTGGTAGTGATCAACCGCCCGGGCGCCAACGGCAACATCGGCATCGATGCGGTGGCCAAGTCCGCGCCCGACGGGTTCACGTTGCTGCTCGTCGACCCGCTCAACTTCATCGTGAATCCGCTGGTCTACGGCGTCTCGCCCTATGACTGGAAGACCGAGCTGAAGCCGGTGTCGAGCATCGCCGACGTGAGCCTGTTCCTGTTCGCGAGCACGCAGAAAAGGTTCTCGACCGTCGCCGACCTGATCGACTTCGCGCGTGCCAACCCCGGTCGCCTGAACATCGGCTCCACCGGCGAGGGATCGGTAAGCCACCTCGGCGGCGAGCGGCTCGGCGCGCACACAGGCATCCAGTTCGCGCGTATCGCCTACCGCGAGATCGCGCAGGCGATCCCCGCACTCATCACCGGCGAAATCGACGCAATGGTGTTCGGCCCGGTGCCCTTCATCAGCGCGGTGCGTGAGGGCAAGGTAAAACCGCTCGCGGTCGGCATGCCGCATCGCAGCCCGATCTACCCCGACGTGCCCACGATGAAGGAGGTCGGCCTGCCGGAGGACCTGCTGATCGGCACCACCTTTGCGCTCTACGCCCCCGGCGGCACGCCCGATGCGTTGACGAGCGAGATTTCGCGTCTGGTGGCGCGCACGCTGGCGGATGCCGAGATGCAGACCAAGTTCGCGCGCATCGGCCTTACCCTGCGCGCAAGTGACGGCGCCTTGCTCACCGCGAAGCTGCGTTCGCTCGAAGGCCCGGTGCAGGGCCTGGTCACCAAGCTCGAACTGCGAAAGTAGCGTCCGCATCATGAACCGCGCGTCATGAAACTCCGCCCAAAGAACCTCGTCATCCTGCTCTCGGACGAGCACAATTCCGCGGCGATGGGCTGCGCCGGCCACGCCGAGGTGCTCACGCCCAGGCTCGACGCACTCGCCGCACGCGGAACCCGCTTTACGGCCGCCTACACCGCAAGCCCGATCTGCGTGCCGGCGCGCACCGCGCTTGCCAACGGGCGTTACGTTCATGAAGCCGGCTACTGGGACAACGTCGATGCCTGGGACGGCAAGACGCGAAGCTGGCACCACGTGCTGCGCGATCACGGCCACACGGTGGTGTCGATCGGCAAGCTGCACTACCGCGGCTGGGCGGGCGACGATTACGGCTTTACCGAATCGCAGATCCCGATGCACATCCACGAAGGCCGCGGCGAACTGAGGATGCTCCTGCGCAATCCGCCGCCGGATCTGGGCGACGGCTCGGGCTTTCTCGGCAAAGCCGGCCCGGGCGAGTCCGACTACACCCGCTACGACCGAGACATCACCGCCCGCGCGCTGAAGTGGATCGCAGACCAGGCGGCCAGGCCCTCGGCAAAGCCCTGGGTATTGATGGTCTCGATCGTCGCGCCGCACTTCCCGCTGATCGCGCCGCAGGAGTTCCACGACATCTATGCCGGCCGGCCGCTTGCGATGCCCAAGGCCTACCGCTACGGCACCGACCAGCCGCATCCCTTCCTGCAGCTGTATTCGGAAATCAGCGGCTACAACCGCCACTTCAGGAACGAGGACGACGTGCGCCGCGCGCTTGCCGCGTATTACGGCCTCACCTCCTTCATGGACGACAACATGGGGCGCGTGCTCGATGCGATCGGGGATGCCGGCCTCGCCGATTCCACCCGGGTGCTGTACCTGAGCGACCACGGCGAACACGCCGGCACACGCGGGCTCTGGGGCAAGGGAACCATGTACGAGGAATCCGCCGGCGTGCCGATGATCCTAGCCGGCGCGGATGTTCCCTCAGGCTCGACTGTAGCGACGCCGGTGAGCCATATCGATGTCTACGATACCGTGCTCGACTGCGTCGGCCTGTCGCGGGAGCACAGCGACGCCTCGCCGCACGCACGCTCGCTGTTTGACACACTGCGCGAATCCCTGCCCGGCTCGAACGCGCAGGATGCGAACCGTGCGGTCATCTCCGAATACCACACCGTCGGCACGCGCTCGGCGGTGTTCATGCTGCGCGATGCGCGCTACAAGTACGTGCACTGCGTGGGGCTCGATGCGCAGTTGTTCGATCTCGATGCCGACCCGCAGGAATTGATGGATCTTGCCGAACAGCCGGAATCGAAAGACATCCTCGACCGATGCCGTGCAAAGCTGGGTGAGTTTCTCGACCCCGAGGAAACCGACCGCCGTGCCAAGGCACGGCAGCGGGAACTGATCGACTTCTACGGTGGCGAAAAGGCGATTCGCAAGACCCGCGGCACGCCAGGCTACACGCCACCGCCCAAGGCCTGAGCCGCAGCGGCGCGTTCCGCGCTAAGCCGCGCGCGCGCCGTCCTTGCGCGCGGGTGCGCCATCCTCGAAGCGTTCCTTCTCTTCCCCGCCGATGTCCGCGAACAGACCTAGCGGATAGAAGGCCTTGAAATCCGCCATGATTTTCTCGAACGGCAGCTCGGACCAGCAGCCGTGGTCCTTCACGTATTCCATGTGCCGGCGGTCCTGCTTGTCGTATTCCTGGAACACCGCATCCGAGTGCCCGTCGAACTCGGTCGGCCGTACGCCGAAGCGGTCGCAAAGTTCTATGTTGAATGCCGGTGCCGCCTTGACCCAGCGGCCTTCGAGGTAAAGAACCGCGTAGCCGTGATGCATGAACGTGGTGCTTCCACCCATGCGTTCTTTCAGCTTGTCGGTGGTGAGATGGTTCTTCACGTCCGACAGGCCGATCCCCGCCTGGATGCCGGCGGCGCGGGCGAGAGTCGTCAGCAGCACGCCCTTGGGCACGCAGTAACCCACGTTGCGCTGCAGGATGTTGCTCGCGATGTAGCTGTCCGACGAACTCAGGATCGAAAACGGGTCATAACGCCAGCCGTCCCGCACCGCGTAGAACAACTTGATCGCACGACCGATATCGGTGGTCTCACCCGCGATCGCCTTGTCCACGAACGCGCGGATGAGCGGATGCCCTGTGTCGAAGTAGTGGGTGGCGGCCAGGTAGGCCGGGCCGGGAACCGGAACTTCGCCGGGAGGTGTGTGTATCAGTGTCATGACCGAACCGCTTTTCTCATGTGTGCCTTCTGACCCGCGAACGGGAGCCTGATGCCGGATCATCGCGCCGTCCAGCCGCCGTCGATCGACTGCGCGCTGCCGGTGATCGACGCCGCCGCGTCCGAACACAGGAACACGGCCAGCGCTGCGACCTCTTCCACTTTCACGAATTTCTTCGTCGGCTGCGAGGCGAGGATGATGTCGGTCGCCACCTGCTCGCGCGAGATGCCGTGTGACTTGGCAAGGTCATCCACCTGCTTTTCCACCAGCGGAGTCAGAACGAACCCGGGGCAGATCGCGTTGGCGGTGATGTTGTCGGTGGCGGTCTCCAGCGCCGTCACCTTGGTGATGCCGACCACGCCGTGCTTGGCCGCCACATAGGCCACCTTGAAGGGCGAGGCGATCAGCCCGTGCGCCGAGGCGATGTTGATGATCCGGCCCCAGCCCTTCTTGCGCATGTGAGGCAGCGCAAATTTCGTCGCATGGAAGGCGGAACTCATGTTGATCGCGATGATCCGGTTCCACTGTTCCTCCGGGAAGGTATCGATCGGCGATACATGCTGGATGCCGGCGTTGTTCACCAGGATATCCACCGCGCCGAATTCCTTCGCGGCGAGCGCGATCATCGCCTCGATGTCGGCGGTCTTCGTCATGTCCGCCGGCGAATACACCACCTTCACGCCGAACTCGGCGGCAAGGCCGGCACGCATCGTCTCGATCGCGGCGGCATCGCCAAAGCCGTTCAGCACGATGTTGGCACCTTCCTTCGCGAGCGCCCGGGCAACGCCCAAGCCAATGCCGCTGGTGGAACCGGTGACGACGGCAGAACGTCCCTTGAGCATGGTTTTCTCCAGAAAGGCTATGCGCTTGGTGCGATGTACCAATTGTGCGCCAAAGCGCAAATCACGGCACGAAGCTTAGGAGGCACGCCCCGCGGCAGACACAGGGGAAAGGCTTGCCCTGATATACGGACGAATCATTTCTGTACGCCAATCGCCCGCTTTCACGCACGGGCTGGGGACTTTCAACATAAAAGTTCAACTTTTAACCGGCGGGAATAACTCCGCGCATTACTCCGGCTCTGCCTTCTTTCCGCTCAGTTCCATCAGCGTGAAGGCGCTCAGGAAAAGCGCGACGGCGGAGGCCACGAAGATCATCCGCGGCTCGCCGTGATCGATCAGCCAGCCTGCGATGAGCGGGCCGGTGGCGGCGCCGATATCCAGCCCCGAATAGACAAAGCCATACACCTTGCCGCGTGACTTCACCGGCGCGATCTGCCGGATGATGGTGTCGCGCGACGGGTTCATCAGCCCGACGAAAAAGCCGGAAACCAGCATCGCGACCAGTAGTCCGGTGGCCTTGAAATCCGACAGCGCCACGCCGAGCAGCACCAGCGCCGAGATCACGATGCTCGCTCCCGCGATCAGCCCGAAGCGCTTGTAGTTGACAATGAAACCGCCACCGAACATGCCCGCGATGCTGCCCACGAGATAACCCGACAGCGCCGCGCTGGCCGCCGCGATGCTCACGCCGTACACATTCACCATCACCGGCACGGCAAAACTCTGTAGCGAGATCAGGCTGAAGGAACTCAGCACGAAGAATCCCGCGCACATCAGCACGGGTCCTGTGAGCAGCGTGCGCATTCCCTGCGCCACCTCTTCGGTCGCCGCGTGCTGTTTGGCGGCGGATCCGCCGCCCTTCAGTTCGCTTTGGGAGGCGAGCAGCAGGGCAAACAGGATTCCTACGATCCCGGCCCCTATGGCCGCGCTGCGCCAGCCGAACGCGGACGCGAGGGCAAGCATCAGCGGCGCCGATGACGCATAGCCGATCATCCCG
>CAMBSA010000155.1 GCA_945869935.1 Bordetella parapertussis
ACCCGCAGTGCCGAGAAATCAAGCTTTGCGAACTCCTCATGGTGCAACAGCCCATTGAACAGAGTATTCACCCCGGTGATCATGCTGAAGCGGTGCTTCCCGAGTTCCTTCACGAACCCCGGAATGTCGCGCGGGTTGGTGATGAGCACGTTGCAGCCGCCTATCTTCAGCATCGTCAGGCAGTTCGCGGTGAGCGAGAAGATGTGATACAGCGGCAGCGCCGTGATCATCACCTGCGGTTGCTCGCCGATGAAAGGCGTGAGCCAGGCCGAGGACTGCTCGACATTCGCGACGATGTTCCGGTGCAGGAGCGTCGCGCCCTTGGCCGTTCCGGTGGTACCCCCGGTGTACTGCAGAAAGGCGACATCCTCCAGCCCCACGTCGACGGGCTTGAACTCGAGCGCGCCGCCCTCGGCAATCATTGCGTTGAACCGCACCGCACCGGGAATGCTCCAGTCGGGAACCTTTTTCTGCACGTAGCGCAGCACCGCGTTCACCACGATTCCCTTGAGGCCGAGAAGATCGCCGAGCGCCGCCATCACCACATGCTTCACGTCGGTGCGCGCAATCACCTGCTGCAGCACGTGGGCAAAATTCTCGAGGATCACTATGACCTCGGCCCCCGAGTCCTTCAACTGGTGTTCGAGTTCGCGCGGCGTATAGAGAGGGTTCACGTTCACGACGATGCAACCTGCGAGCAGCGCACCGAAGATCGCGGGCGGGTACTGAAGGCAGTTGGGCATCATGATCGCAACGCGGGCGCCCTTCGCGATGCCGCGGGCCTGCAGCCAGGCCGCGAACGCGTGCGACATGCGCTGCGTTTCGGCGAAGCTCAGGGTCTTGCCCATGTTCAGGTAGGCAGGGCGGTCGGCGAACGCCGCCACGCTTTTCTCGAACAGATCGCCCACCGAGCGATGCTGCCGCCAATCGATCTCGGCGGGTACGCCGGGCGGATAGCTTTTCAGCCAGACCTTGTCCATACGACCTCCTCCTGAATGCTGTCGCGCATGCTCACCGAGCGAAGAATACCGCGGCGATGAACCGGTCGTCGCGATTTTTGACAAACCCGGCGATGCGATCTCAGTAGCTCATCGCCGCGACAAACGCCGGCCTTGCAGCCACGCGCGCATACCAGTCGGCAACAAGCGGCCGCCCGGCAATCATCGCGGCGAGGTCGATCTGAACCAGCCGGTGCACGAAGGGCGCGACGTCGACATCGGCAAGCGTGTAGTCGGGGCCCGCGAGCCAGAGGCTCGATCCCAGTGCCGATTCCATGCGGTCCAGCATGTCGCCCAACTGATCGACCGACGGGCGGATTTCTGCATCGGTGTAGCCTTCGCGCGCGGCGCGGCGCCAGCGTGCAGCCTTGCCCTTGTCCGGCATTCTGCCCACCGCGGCATCGAGTTCCCCGTCACTCATGTGCATCGCCCTGGGTCGGATGTTCTTCATGAACGAGGGAATCTTCACCGCCTCGGTGGGGACATCATCGACGTACTTGGTCCAGATTCGCACCGCCGCGCGCCCCGCGGCCAACTTCGGCAGAAGCGGTGCCTGCGGATACGCGTCTTCGAGATACTCGTTGATGATCCGTGACTCGGTCACCTTGACACCGCCGTCAATCAGCACCGGCACCATCGCCGCGGGATTGATCGCGAGAAATTCCGGCCGGACCTGGTCGAAACCGCGCAGGTTGAGCACATGGCCGGTCCAGGCAATGCCCTTTTCTTCGAGGCAGATCCTCACCTTCTGCGAGCAGGTGGAGTTCCATGCATGGTAGAGCTCGATCACGGTCTGCACTCCGGCAATTGATGGCCCGCAGGCCGGGTCACTCGATGGCGTTCGCCCGTTGCACGCTTGCGATCATCGTCGACACCAGCAGGAACTGGCGGCGCGATTCCGGCGTGGAGGCGGCCTTGCGCAGCTCTTCAAAGTTTTTCTCCCGCTCCTCGTCGGTCTTGGCGATCAGCCGTTTGAGATTTCGGATCGAGTGTTCCTGCACATACTCGATATTCACCGTGCGCCGCTGGCGCTCGTAGTGGTCGAGCATCGACTCGTCGCCTTCACCGCGGCACACCGGGCCGAGCTTGCCGGCGAGAGTGATCGCGTCGTGTATGCCCCCGTTGAGCCCGAACCCGCCAATCGGGTTGTTCAGGTGACAGGCGTCGCCCGCAAGAATCACCCGACCGACACGGAAGCGCTTGGCCACGCGCTGGTGAACCTTGTAGATGCTCTTGTAGCTGATCGGGTAGCGCCCCGGGATCGCCTGCAGACCCTGCATCCGCTCCTCGACGCGCGCCTCCGACAGCGTCTCCTCGTCGGACTCCTCGGGCTGCGCGGGAAAGGCGGCGCGCCAGAGTCCGGGAGGACCGTCGCCCGGCATCTTGAATATCGCGCACCACTCCTTCGGGTCCGCGACATAGGCGTTCGGCGTGAATCCGGTCTGCGCCAGATCCACCGTGGAACTGATCACCACGAAGCGCTCCGGCCAGGTGAATCCCTCGAGTTCCACACCGATCGCCTTTCGAACCGCGCTCTTTCCGCCGTCGCAGCCCACCAGCCAGTCCGCCTCGAACCGCTCCTCGCCGCCGGGCGTATTCGCGGTCACGATCACCTTGTCGCCGGTCTGCTCGACGCCGGTGACCTCGTGCGAATAGCGCACCTTCGCATTCGGCTCTTTCTTGACGAAGGAATCGATGATCGGCGTGAGCTTGTGCTGCTCGAGGTGCAGGCGGTACGGATAAGGCGTGAGATCGGCGATCTCGCCGATGTCCCATTCGACGATCAGGCCCTGCTTGCGGTCGCGAATCTGCCAGTGGGGCACACGGATGCCCGTCCGGTGCATCTCGTCGGTGATGCCGTAGGGCGCCATCATCTCCAGCGTCGGCGGATGGAAGCTGCCGGCGCGCAGGTCCACCGTCAGTCCCGGTTCGGCCTCGAGCACCGTGACCTCGATGTCCTGGCGCGCGAGCGCCAATGCGGTGAGCAGGCCGACCGGGCCGGCGCCGGCGACGATGACTTTCTGTTTTGCGGTCATGCGAATTCCATGGAAGTTTCGGACGAAGCCCCGCCGGAGCGATGCCGGGGCTTGTGCGGATGAATCGCAGGACGTTACTATCGCCGCCGACCGGTGTCAAATTGATCAGACGTCTTCCTATTATTTATCGCCCTGAAACAAACCGGACCGACCGGAACCCATGACTGCCCCCGTCAGAAAATCCGCCCGCGCCCGCCTGAAATCCGTTCACGGGCGTCCCGGCTTCATGATCCGGCGCGCCCACCAGATCGCGCTTTCGGTATTCGCCGACACGCTTGCGCCCCTGGAAGTCACCTCGACCCAGTTCGGCGTGCTGATCATTCTTGGCTGCATGCCCGGCATCGACCAGATCACGCTCGCGCGGTTGCTCGGATTAGACCGATCGACCGCCGCGATGGTGGTGGATCTGCTCGTAAATCGGGCCCTCGTTGCACGCACCGTGCACGGCACCGACCGCAGGAAGCGCGAGTTGCTGCTCACCAAGGCGGGAAAAAAAGTCGTCGAACGCGGCGAGCCGCTGGCCAAACGTGCCCGGGATGTGCTGCTCGAGCCCTTCGAGGCGGACGAGCGGCGCGAATTCATGCGCCTGCTCGAGAAGTTCAACCGTCATTTCAACGACAGCGTTCGTGTCCGGGTTGAACAACCGGACACGAAAGCCCGGCGGACGAAAAAGCAGAGTCCGCCTTAGCCGGGCATGATCCCCGCCGCGCGCCCGCCGTCGACCACGAGGATGTGGCCGTTGATGTAGGTATCGGGTCGCGCAAGAAAGGCGATCGATGCCGCGATCGTTTGCGGATCGATCAGCCTGCCGAGCGGTTCGGCTTTCGCCATCCGGGCGCGCACTTCCTCGGGCTGGACACGGGTCATGTCGGTATCGACCGCGCCCGGCGCCACCGCGTTGACGCGGATCTTCCTGGGTGCAAGATCAATCGCCATCGCACGGGTCAGCCCCACCAGCCCTGCCTTGGCGGCGACGTAATGCGCCGCGTTCGGCATGCCGAGATATCCCCGCGACACGACGTTCACGATGCGGCCGCCGTCGTTCATGCGCTTGGCCGACTCCTGCCCGCCGATGATCGCACCGAGGATGTGCACATCGCACATCGCGCGCACGTCCGCTTCCGTGATCTCGAAGAACGGCCGTATGGTGTAGCTGCCCGCACAGTGCACGAACACATCGATTTTGACGGCCCCGTTTTTTCCGATCGAGTCCAGGGCCGCCGCCATCGATGCACGGTCGCATACATCCGCCCTGGCGGCGCGCACGCCCTTGGGCAACGCGTCCTTCGGATCCGTTCGGTCGAGCGCCAGAACCTCGTAGCCATCGGCCACCAGCAACGCGGCCGCCGCCGCACCGATGCCCCGGATGCCGCCCGTCACCACCGCGATCGGCGCGCTCATACGATAAGCGCAATCTTGCCGATGTGCGCGCTCGACTCCATCCGGGCGTGCGCCTTGGCGGCGTCCGCAAGCGGCAGCGTCGAATCAATCACAGGCTTTACCTTGCCCGCCTCGATCAGGGGCCACACGTTCTGCAGCAGGCTCTTCGCGATCGCGCCTTTTTCCGCGATCGAGCGGGGACGAAGCGCAGATCCGGTGAGCGTGATGCGCTTTCGGAGGAACTGGCCGAGATCGATCGTCGCCTCGCGGCCACCGAGCAGCGCGATCATTGCGATACGTCCTTCGGTGGCAAGCGATGCGATGTTCTGCTTCAGGTAGCTCGCCGCCACCATGTCGAGGATGACGTTCACACCCTTGCCGCCGGTCTCCTCCTTGATGATCGCGGCGAAGTCCTCGGTCTTGTAGTTGATCGCGCGGTCGGCGCCGAGCTTGAGGCAGGCTTCGCACTTTTCCGCCGTGCCCGCGGTGGTGTACACCTTCGCGCCGAACGCCTTGGCAAGCTGGATCGCGGTAGTGCCGATGCCGCTCGATCCACCATGCACCAGGAATATCTCGCCGGTCTTGAGCTTCACCCGGTCGAACACGTTGTGCCAGACGGTGAAGAAGGTCTCGGGCAGGGTCGCGGCCTCGGCCATCGACAAGCCCTTCGGCACCGGAAGACATTGCTCCGCAGGTGCGGTGCAGTATTCCGCGTAGCCGCCGCCCGCCACGAGCGCCGTCACCGCATCGCCCTCGCGCCAGGCGCCCGCACCTTCTCCACAAGCCACCACCGTACCGGCGATTTCCAGTCCCGGGATATCCGAAGCCCCCGGCGGCGGCGGATAGTTGCCGCGCCGCTGCTCGACATCCGGGCGATTCACGCCCGCAGCGGCCACCTTAACCAGAACTTCGCCCGGCTTCATCGCCGGCACAGGCCGCTCGGCGATGCGCAACACCTCGGGTCCGCCCGGCTGGGCGATCTCGACTGCTTTCATTGTCTTGGGTAAGGACACGTCATGCACTCCTGTGGTCTGCGTTCAGTGGTGTTAATTCGTTGGCGCCATCGACGTGCGACCGTACAATCCGGCGCACGCAGCGAAATTCAAATCCATCGAGGGGAAGCCATCATGCCAATCATAAGCGTCAAGGTGCTGGAAGGCGTATTCGATCAGTCGCAACTCGAGGCGATGGTGGATGAATTCACCAACGCGATGT
>CAMBSA010000156.1 GCA_945869935.1 Bordetella parapertussis
CCGCCGGCCTGGCGCTGTTCTGCGCCCGCGTGTTCCGGCCTGCTTATCAGGCCCGCAATTCAGCCTCGCTAATCAGCCCCGCTATTCCGCGCGAATGCCTGCGGCCTTGATGGTCCGGGTGATCTGCTCCAGCGAGCTGCGTGTGTAACTGGCAAGTTCCTGCGGCGTGATGGGCAGCGGGTCCGCCCCCAGCGCCGCGAACCGCTCACGCAATTCCGGCGAAGCGAGCGCCTTGTTCAGGGCATCGTTCAGCTTATGCACCACCGCAGGCGGCATCCCCGCCGGACCGTGCAGTCCGATCCAGAACCGCAGCGTCGCCTCCGGATAGCCGGCTTCCGCGAATGTCGGCACATCGGGCAGCAACGGCGAGCGCTTGTCGGACATCAGGGCGATCGGCCGGGCCTTGCCGGAATTGACGTGCTGGATCGCCGAGGGCAGCGTATCGAACACCATGGAAACCGCACCCGAGAACATGTCCGGATAGGCCGCCCCTGCGCTCTTGTAGGGAATGTGGAGCATGTCCGCCCCGGTCGACACGCGCAAGATCTCGCCCGAGAGATGGCCGACGCTGCCCTGCCCGGATGAACCGAAACTGAGCTTGCCGGGGTTCGACTTGGCATGGGCTACCAGTTCCCTGAGCGAGCGGATCGGCAGGGCCATGTTGATCGTCAGGATGTTCGGCGTCATGGCGATGCCGCCAATCGCGCTGAAGTCCTTTATCGGATCGTACGGAATGCTCTTTTGCAGGTTAGGCGCGATGGCGAGCTGGGTCGGACTGGTCAACACGAATATGTAGCCGTCGGGCGGCGCCTTTGCCACATAGTTCGTGCCGATCACGCCTCCCGCGCCGGGGCGGTTTTCCACGATGACGGTCTGGCCGAGAAACTCGGTCATCCTCTGCGCCACCACGCGGCCGACAATGTCCGACACACCACCGGCGGCGAAGGACACGACCAGATGCACAGCCTTCGACGGAAACGAATCGGCCTGCGCGAATGCAGAAACCGGCAGCATCGCAAATGCGAGTCCAGCCACTATTCTTCGAACAATCTTCATGCCGTGGAACTCCTCTGGATCGGTGTATGGATTGGGTCACACAACGTCGGCTGCTCCATCTGCCCCAGCGTTCAATGGTGCAGCAATGGCCGCTTCGTGTCCACCCGCCAGGCACCGCCCGTCCAGGCACCGATCAAACCCGAGCGGTGGATTGCAACGCGCCACCGGGCGGCAATCCGTCAAAATTCGCCCGAGACACGATGAAATCCTGAACATTTTCCGAAAAAGTGCCCGGCCGGCGCGTGAAAGCGGGCGATTCGCGTACAGAACTGATACGTAATCGACCCGGGCAGCGCGCCGATCAGACCTTCGACAGGTCCAGCGTCGATTCGGCGAACAGCGCCTTCGGATCGACTTTCACCGCCGACAGCCCCTGTTCGTGGTGGTAGCGGGTGAAGGTCTCGAGCACATTGCGGTTGGGCTCGAAGCCGTAGCTCCAGAAGTCATCGCCCATCAGCGCCTTGGCGCCCTCGTATTCCGACACGCCCCAGGGCAGGCTGGTGAAGAGGTGGCCGATCTGGCCCATCTCCGCCATGCACAGGTCCTTGGCTTTCATGAACGCCTTCAGCACGCTCACCGCCAGCCAGGGGTTCTGCTCGGCAATGCTTCTGCGGATGCCGATGACGTGCATGATCGGGAAAATCCTGGTGCGGCGGAAGTACTCTTCCTCGGCGCGGCGGTAGTCGGGGAACATGCGCGCGATGTTGGGCATGCCCTTTGAAAAGCAGCTTGGCGCGCGCGCGCCGATCACCGCGTCGAGTTCGCCTTTGGCCAGCATGTCGGTGAGGGTGCGGTCGTGCGGGATCGGCGCGAAGTCGATGTCGGGCGGCAGCTTGAGCGGCGCGCGTTCCTCGCGGCCCGCCTCCTCGATGCCGCCGGCACGCCAGTGGATGTCGGAGGCCTTCACGCCGTACTCGTCCTGCAGGATGCCGCGGATCCAGACATTCGCGGTGATCTGGTACTCGGGCAGGCCGATGGTCTTGCCCTTCAGATCGGCCGGCGTCTTGATGCCGCGATCGGTGCGAATGTAGATGCCCGAATGCCGGAACAGGCGCGAAACGAACGCGGGCACGCCGACATAGGCGTTCTGGCCGCGCGAAGTCATCAGGGTGTGGCTGGACATCGACATCTCGGTGATGTCGAACTCCTGGTACTTGAAGGCGCGGTGGAAGGCCTCTTCCGGTTCGATCGGGACGGCGGCGACTTCGCAGCCCTCGATCGGCGCGCGGCCGTCGAAGATCGCACGGGTGCGGTCGTAATCACAGACGGCGAGGCTGACTTTGAGTGTGTTTTTCATGGGGTTCGCCTTGGGAAGCTCAGATCAAGTTCCAATTGTGCAACGAATCGAACAGAGATTCCCTCTGGAGTGGGGGATATACAAGGGGGCCGATGCCCCCTTGTTCAGAGGGATTGCCCTATTCAGGTTTGATGCCGGCGACGTCGATCGCCTGCTTGAATTTCTGGATATCGCTGCGAAGGAGCGTGATCATCTGCTCGCCGCTGCCCGCGAACATGTCCAGGCCCGCCGCATTGAAACGGCTGCGGACGTCGGGCATCGCGGTGACCTTGCGAACGTCGCCCTCGATGCGCGCGGCGATGTCCTTCGGGATGCCCACCGGCGCCATGAAGCCGTAGTAGTTCTCCACCGCGTAGTCCTTGAGCTCGGGCAGGCCGGACTCCCGGAAGGTGGGCAGATCGGGCACGGTGGGGGAACGCTCCTTGGTGGTGAGCGCGAGGATGCGCAGCTTGTCCTGCTTGGCGAAGGGCAGCACCGCGGCAAGCGAGGCCACCACCACGTCCACCTGACCGCCGACCGCGTCGGTCACCGCCGGCGAGCAGCCGCGGTGCGGGATGTGCACGGCAAACGTTCTGGTGGCGTACTTGTACATCTCCATCGCGAAGTGGTGCGCGGTGGCCACGCCGCAGGTGGCGTAGTCCGACTTGCCCGGGTTGGCCCTGAGCATCGCGGTGAATTCGCGCAGGTTCTTTGCCGGCACGCGCGGATTCACTGCGAGCACGATCGGCGTGGAGGTGGTCAGGCCCAGTCCGGCGAAATCGCGCACCAGATCGAAGGGCAGCTTGATGTAGAGCGCCTGGTTGATCGCATGGGTGTTGCTCGCGAGCAGCAGGTTGTAGCCATCCGACGTCGAGCGGTACACCGCCTCCACGCCGATGTTGCCGCCGGCGCCGATGCGATTCTCCACCACCACCTGCTGGTTCCACATCCTGGCGAGCTGGTCGCCAATGATGCGCGCAGTGATGTCAGCCGCGCCGCCGGTGGTGAAGGTCACCATCACGCGCACCGTCTTGTTCGGAAAGCCCGCGGGTTGTGCGTGCACGGCAAGGCTCGCGCCCGAGACGAGCACGGCGAGTAACGCGTTTGTCAGAGTCTTCATCGTCATTCCCGGAAATTCGCCGGCACAAGATCGGCCGGTCGCGCATTGCGTAAGGCGAAAGTCGCGCCCGCCACGCTGCGAAGGGTGAAGTATCGCCGGTGTCGCGCACACCTGTCGCGCGGGATTGCAATACGACGAGTCCCCCGAGCGCCGGCCGGCGCAGGGCGTGCGGTTATAATCTGCCACTGCTTTCGCAGGCCCCCCGGCATTGGGTTTGTCCGCCTGCAGGCTCCCTGACACCGCCGACTTTTACCCTCCGACACTCGAGCCTCCGCCCCGCCATGGAACAGCAGCAAGCTGCACAGTACAACCCGCAGGTCGTCGAGCGCGCCGCCCAGCAGCACTGGAACAGCTCGAACGCCTTCCGCGCCACCGAAGTGCCGGGCCGGCCGAAGTACTACTGCCTGTCGATGTTCCCCTACCCCTCGGGCAAGCTGCACATGGGGCATGTGCGCAACTACACCATCGGCGACGTGATCTCGCGCTACCACCGCATGCGCGGCTTCAGCGTGCTGCAGCCGATGGGCTGGGATGCGTTCGGCCTGCCGGCGGAAAACGCGGCGATGGCCAACGGCGTGCCACCGGCGAAGTGGACCTACGACAACATCGCCTACATGAAGAAGCAGCTCAAGTCGCTCGGCTTTGCGATCGACTGGGAGCGCGAACTCGCCACCTGCACCCCCGAGTACTACCGCTGGAACCAGTGGCTGTTCCTGCGCATGCTGGAAAAAGGCATCGCCTATCAGAAGACCGGCACGGTGAACTGGGACCCGGTGGACCAGACGGTGCTCGCCAACGAGCAGGTGATCGACGGGCGCGGCTGGCGCACCGGGGCCCTCGTGGAAAAGCGCGAAATCCCGATGTACTACTTCAACATCACGCGCTATTCGCAGGAGCTGCTCGATTCGCTCGACACCCTGCCCGGCTGGCCGGAGCGGGTGAAGACGATGCAGGCCAACTGGATCGGCCGCAGCGAAGGCGTCAACCTCGCCTTCCCCTACGAAATCGACGGCGAGAAAAAGCTGCTTCGCGTGTTCACCACCCGCGCCGACACGCTGATGGGAGTGACCTTCAACGCGATAGCGGCGGAGCATCCGCTCGCAACACGGCTTGCGCGCGACAACCCGACACTTGCGGCCTTCATCGAGGAGTGCAAACAGGGCTCGGTGATGGAAGCCGACATGGCCACGATGGAAAAGAAGGGGATGGCGACCGGCTTTTTCT
The DNA here is from genome assembly GCA_945869935.1 of Bordetella parapertussis. Classification (GTDB taxonomy): domain Bacteria; phylum Pseudomonadota; class Gammaproteobacteria; order Burkholderiales; family SG8-39; genus CAMBSA01. The sequence goes on from CAMBSA010000156.1 coordinate 4,677, forward strand.
GCACCCATCCGCTCACCGGCGACACGATCGAGATCTGGGTCGGCAACTACGTGCTGATGGGCTACGGCGAAGGCGCGGTGATGGGCGTGCCGGCGCACGACGAGCGCGACTTCGCGTTTGCGAAAAAATACGGTCTGCCGATCCGCGAAGTGGTGCGGGTGCCGGGCAAGCCGTTTTCCACCGATGCCTGGCAGGAGTGGTACGCCGACAAGCAGAACGGCGTGTGCGTGAACTCCGGAAAATACGACGGCCTGGCGCTCAAGCCCGCGGTGGATGCGATCGCCGCCGACCTCGAGGCGAAAGGCCTCGGTGGCAAACAGTTGCAATGGCGGCTGCGCGACTGGGGCATCTCGCGCCAGCGCTACTGGGGCACGCCGATCCCGCTGATCCATTGCGCCGCCTGCGGCGTGGTACCGGTGCCAGATGACCAGCTGCCGGTGAAGCTGCCCGAGGATCTCGTCCCCGACGGCACCGGCAATCCGCTCGGCAAGACGCCCTCGTTCTTCCAGTGCAAATGCCCGAAGTGCGGCTCGGACGCGCGGCGCGAGACCGACACCATGGACACCTTCGTGGATTCGTCCTGGTATTTCTTCCGCTACGCGAGCGCGGGTGCCTCGACGATGGTGGATGCGAACGCGGACTACTGGATGCCGGTGGACCAGTACATCGGCGGCATCGAGCACGCGATATTGCACCTTCTGTATTCGCGCTTCTGGACCAAGGTGATGCGCGATCTCGGTCTCACCAAGGTGAACGAACCCTTCACCAACCTGCTCACCCAGGGCATGGTACTGAACGACATCTCCTCGCGCCGCGCAGGTGAAGGCCGCATCACCTACTACAACCCCGCCGAGATCGACGTATTGACGGATGCCGACGGCAAGCGCACCGGATCGATCCTGCGCACGGATGGCAAGCCGGTGGACTGGGGCGG
>CAMBSA010000157.1 GCA_945869935.1 Bordetella parapertussis
TCGCCTGCCAGTCGAACCCGCCCATTCGAAGGACTTCACCCGGTGTGATCGTGGCGTCGTAGGCGAAGCGCTCGGCCCGCTGGTCGGCAATCGACAGGATGAGTGCGGCTTCGTCCCAGGCGTCAATCAGCGGCGCCTCGCCCTCGGGAATGCTCACCCGGCAGGCGTGACGGCGGCGGATCGCGGCGTTGCCGCCGATATGGTCCGAATGGCAGTGGGTGTTGACCAGATGTCCGAGGCGTGTACCCGAGAGCGCCTGATCAAGCAGCGCGAGCGTCTGCTGCGCATGCGCGCCGTAGCCGGAATCCACCAGCGTCGCGGAACCGGTGTCGTCGAGCAGGATGTTGTTGCAGGACAGCCAGCCCCGTTCGAGGACGCGGATGCCCTGCGGCAGTTTCACGGGGCAGCGCGGCGCGCGTCGAGTTGGGCGAGCACCGCGAACTTGTCCCGGTCATTCATCCGTGACCAGGCAGCGATCTCGTCGACCGTCCGGAAGCAGCCTTCGCACAGGTCGCGTGCGGGGTTCATCCGGCACACGTCGACGCAGGGCGAGGGGGCACGCCCTGTCATGCCATCGCTCATGCGGCGCGCTTGGCTGCGAGCGCGGCGGAGGCGCGGGACACCGGTGCGCGGCCGAGCACGCGCGAGATGAACTGGCCTGCGTCGAACATCTTCTCGAAGTCGATGCCGGTCTCGATGCCCAGGCCGTTGAGCAGGTAGAGCACGTCTTCGGTGGCGACGTTGCCGGTGGCGCCCTTGGCGTAGGGGCAGCCGCCGAGGCCCGCGATCGAGCTGTGATACATCGAGATGCCGGCCTCGAGGCTGGCGTAGATGTTGGCAAGCGCCTGGCCGTAGGTGTCGTGGAAGTGCCCCGCCAGCCGGTCGATCGGGAACACGCCTGCCGCCGCTTCCATCACGGTGCGGGTATGGCCGGCGGTGCTCACGCCGATGGTGTCGCAGATGTCGATGTCGTCGCAGCCGAGGTCGATGAAGCGCCGGACCAGGTCGGTCACCGCGCTCACCGCCACCTCGCCCTGGATCGGGCAGCCGAAGGCAACCGAGACGCTGCCGCGAAGGCGGATGCCCGCGTCCTTGGCGGCCTTGGCCACCGGGCGGAAACGCTCGATCGATTCCTCGATCGAGCAGTTGAGGTTGCGCTGCGAGAAGGGCTCGCTCGCCGATCCGAACACCGCGACTTCGTCCATCTTCGCGGCGAGCGCCGCTTCGAGTCCCTTCATGTTGGGCACGAGTGCGGAGTAGATCGTCCCCGGGCGGCGACGGATGGTCGCCATCACCTTCGGGCTGTCGGCCATCTGCGGCACCCACTTGGGTGACACGAACGAGGCGGCTTCGACATTCGGGCAGCCGGCATCGGCGAGGCGCTGGATCAGCTCGACCTTGGCTTCCAGCGGGATCACCTGCTTTTCGTTCTGCAGGCCGTCGCGCGGACCGACTTCGACGATGCGCACTTTTTTGGGAAGCGTGGGATTGCTCATGGTTCCTTCTCCGTTTCGAATTCGATCAGTGCTTCGCCTTCGGCCACCTGGTCGCCGACCGCGAATCGGATCGCGTGAACCCTGCCGCGCGCGGGCGCAAGCAGGGTGTGTTCCATTTTCATCGCCTCGAGTATGACAAGCGGTGTGCCCTTTTCCACCCGGGTGCCGGCCATCGCCAGCACCGCGATCACCTTGCCCGGCATCGGCGCGGTGACGCCGCCGCCGTGAACATCGACTTCGATTTCCTGCAGGAGCGCATCGTGCAGGTCGAGGACGTGATGCGCGCCGCCGATGAACACATGCCGGCGTGACCCGCCGGCAATCACACGGCCGGCAAAGCGTTCGTAATCGAGTGTGAACGAATACTGCTGCCCGTCCTGCGGCTCGCCGCGCAGCCGGTGGCGATGGCCGTCGATCTCGATGTGCATGCCGTCGGCGCAATAATGCACCGTCAGCGCATGGCTTGCCTTGCCGTGTGCGAAGACCAGTTCCTGGTGGCTGTCCTGATTGAGCCGCCAGCCATCGGTGGCGGCCCAGGGCGAATGCGCGTCGGCGGTGCGCGACTGCTTCTCGCGCGCCGAGAGCCGCTGTTGCTGCAACTCGGCGAACGCGGCAAGCGCGAGCGCCTGCGGCGTGGAGGATGCGATGTGTTCGCCGCCGAGTTCGCGCTCGATGAATCCGGTGTCTATCGTTCCCTGCCCGAACGCGGCATGGCGCGCGAGCGCGAGGAGGAAGTCGCGGTTGGTCGCCGGCCCCACCGCTTCGAGTTGTTCGAGCGCAAGCACGAGGCGCCGAACCGCGGCATCGCGGTCCTCGCCGTGGACGATGATCTTGGCGATCATCGGGTCGTACCAGGACGTGATCGTGTCGCCGGCGCGCACGCCGGTATCCACCCGGACGGACGCGTTGGCATCGGGGAAGACGAGATGTGCGAGCCGGCCAGTGGAAGGCAGGAAGCCTCGCGCGGTGTCTTCCGCGTAAAGCCGCGCTTCGATCGAATGACCCTCGAGGCGCACCTGCGACTGCCCGATCGGCAGCGGCTCGCCCGAGGCGACGCGAAGCTGCAACTCGACGAGGTCGAGCCCGGTCACCATTTCGGTTACGGGATGCTCGACCTGAAGCCGGGTGTTCATCTCCATGAAGTGGAACGCGCCCTTGGCATCGACGATGAATTCCACCGTGCCTGCGCCAACGTAGCCCACCGCGCGCGCTGCGGCCACTGCGGCCGCGCCCATGCGTTGCCGTTGTTCAGTGTTCATGCCCGGTGCGGGCGCCTCCTCGATCACCTTCTGGTGACGGCGTTGCGAGGAGCAGTCGCGTTCGCCGAGCGAAATGCAGTTGCCGTGGCGGTCTGCGAAGACCTGGATCTCGATATGCCTCGGCCGATCGAGAAAGCGCTCGATCAGCACCCGGTCATCGCCAAAGGCGTTCATCGACTCGCGCTTGCAGGCGGCGAGCATGGCGTCGAATTCGGTGGCGCCGCGCACGATGCGTATGCCCTTGCCGCCACCGCCTGCCGCGGCCTTGATGAGCACCGGGAAGCCGATGGTCTGAGCTTCCTGCGCGAGCCGCGCCGGATCCTGAGTCGCACCGTGATAGCCGGGCACCAGCGGCACGCCGGCTTTGTGCATCAGCGCCTTGGCGGCGCTCTTGTCGCCCATCGCGCGGATCGCATCGGGCGGCGGGCCGATGAATACCACGCCCGCTTTCGCGCAGGCCTCGGCGAATGTGGCGTTCTCCGAGAGAAAGCCGTAGCCCGGATGCACCGCGTCCGCGCCGCTGGATCGCGCCGCTTCCAGCACGCGCTCGATCGAGAGATAGCTCTCGAGCGCCGGCGCCGGTCCGAGCCGGACCGACGAATCCGCGAGCGCGACATGCAGCGCACCCGCATCCGCGTCGGAATACACCGCCACCGTGCAGATGCCAAGGCGCTTCGCGGTCCGGATGATCCGGACCGCGATCTCGCCGCGGTTGGCAATCAGCAGGCTGCGGAACATGCGGACTCCGGCTCAGGCCTTTTTTGCGCGCTTGCGCGGTTTGGCAGACTTGGCGGCAAACGCTTCCGTCCAGGGCGCGGGCTTGCGCTCGAAGAAGCTCTGCAGTCCGGCGCGGCCTTCGTCGGACGCGCGCAGCCCGGCGATGCGCCTTGCCGTTTCCTCAAGCAGGTCACGGGTGATCGGTGCGCCGGACACCGCGCGGATCAGTTCCTTGGTCGCCGCCTGCGCCTTCGGGCCGCCTTTTATCAGATGGCCGAGGATCTGGTTGACTGCGGCGTCGAGTTCCTGCAGCGGCGCGATGTCGTGCACAAGGCCGAACCGGTAGGCATCGGCGGCGGTGAACACTTCGGCCGAGAGGAAAAAGCGCCGCGCCTGGCGCTCGCCGATCGCGCGAACGAGATAGGGACTGATGGTCGCGGGCGCGAGCCCGAGCTTCACTTCGGATACGCAGAAGTCGGTGTCCAGCGCCGCCACCGCGATATCGCAGCAGGCGATCAGCCCGAGGCCGCCGGCGTAGGCGGCGCCGTGCACCCGCGCGACCGTCGGCTTGGAGAGCGTGTAGAGCGTGTGCAGCATCGAGGCGAGACCGAGCGCGTCGTCCTGGTTGGCTTCGAGATCGCTCGCGGCCATCTGCTTCATCCAGTGAAGGTCGGCACCGGCGCAGAAGGCCTTGCCCTGACCTGCGATCACCACCGCGCGCACCGAGTCGTCGGCATCCATCGCCTTTAGCGCGCGCGTGAGTTCCGCAATCAGGGTTCCGTCGAAGGCGTTGCGCACCTCGGGCCGGTTGAGCCAGAGCACCGCAACGCCCTGACCGAGCTGGATCTCTATCGTTTTGTAGTCGTTGGTCATTGTCTTTTTTCGCGCGGGTTGTTACATCCGGAACACGCCAAAGCGCGTCTCTTCGATCGGTGCGTTGAGCGCGGCGGATATCGCAAGGCCGAGCGTCTGTCGCGTGTCTTCGGGCGCGATCACGCCGTCGTCCCAGAGCCTCGCGCTCGCGTAGTACGGGTGGCCCTGGTTTTCGTACTGCTCGAGGATCGGCTGCCTGAACGCGGCCTCGTCGTCTGCGCTCCATTGTCCGCCGCGTGCCTCGATGCCGTCGCGGCGCACCGTGGCGAGGACGGACGCGGCCTGCGCGCCGCCCATCACCGAGATGCGCGCGTTCGGCCACATCCAGAGGAAGCGCGGGCTGTAGGCGCGGCCGCACATCGCGTAATTGCCTGCGCCGAACGAGCCGCCGATGATCACGGTGAACTTCGGCACCTTCGCGCAGGCGACCGCGGTCACCATCTTTGCGCCGTCGCGCGCGATGCCCGCGTTCTCGGCCTTCTTTCCCACCATGAAGCCGGTGATGTTCTGCAGGAAGAGCAGCGGTATCCCGCGCTGGCTGCAGAGTTCGATGAAGTGCGCGCCCTTTTGCGCCGACTCGGAAAACAGGATGCCGTTGTTGGCGACGATGCCGACCGGGTAGCCCCACAGCCGCGCGAAGCCGGTGACAAGCGTGGCTCCGTAGTTGGTCTTGAACTCGTCGAACTCGGAGCCGTCAACCAGCCGCGCGATGATCTCGCGCACGTCGTAGGGCTTGCGCGTGTCCTGCGGTATCACGCCGGCGAGTTCTTCCGCAGGATGCAGCGGTTCGCGCGGCTCGGCGATGTCGAGTGACACGGCTTTCTTGCGATTGAGATTGCCGACAATGCGTCGCGCGAGCGCAAGCGCATGCGCGTCGTTCGCCGCGAGATGGTCCGCCACGCCGGAGATGCGGGTGTGGACTTCGGCGCCACCGAGTTCTTCCGGCGTCACCACTTCGCCGGTCGCGGCCTTTACCAGAGGGGGGCCGCCGAGGAAGATCGTGCCCTGGTTCTTCACGATGATCGCTTCGTCCGACATCGCCGGGACGTAGGCGCCGCCGGCGGTGCAGGAACCCATCACCACTGCGATCTGCGGGATGGCGGCGGCGGACAGGTTGGCCTGGTTGTAGAAGATTCGGCCGAAATGGTCGCGATCGGGGAAGACCTTGTCCTGCTCGGGCAGGAAGGCACCGCCCGAATCGACGAGGTACACGCAGGGCAGGCGGTTCTGCAGTGCGATTTCCTGCAGCCGAATG
>CAMBSA010000158.1 GCA_945869935.1 Bordetella parapertussis
TGCCGGTCCGAGAGCTTCGCGACCGCTGCGGGGGCCTTGTCATCGGCGATCTGGATCAGCCAGTTGCGTTCGTCCTGGCAGCGCAGCATGTCGGAATCGACCCGGGTGCCGTCCTTGAACGCCATGCGCGGCACGAGACGCTTATCCGCGGTGCGCTTGCCGGCGCCGGTGTCATGCAGGATGAACTCGCCCGCTTCGAGATTGAACACGGTGATGTCCGCGGGCATGCCGGGCTTGAGCGACCCTGCCCGATCATCCAGGGACAGCGCCCGCGCCGGGTTGATCGTCACCCGCTCGACCACGTCCCGGACCGACATCCCGAGGCGCATGCAGACGCCCATCACATGGGCGAGCGAATAGGCGGGCCCGAGTACGTTGAATTGCTGCAGGTCCGAACTGATGATCTCCGGAACGAGGCCCTGGGCCATGACCTTTTCGGCCACGTCCCAGGCGAAGTTGTAGCCGCCGAAGCCCACATCGAACAGCACGCCGCGGCGCGCCGCCTCGCGGACCACGGGCATGATCCTGCCGTCGTCGTCGAGCACGCCGTAGTTGTTGCCGTGAAACACATGGGTGATGATGTCCCCGGAATCGGCGATGCGAAAGATATTGTTGGCCTCGTCATTGCCGGCCTGGAGCTGTTGCTCGCCGATGTGGATGTACAGCGGGCGGCCCACGGTCTCCGCCAGGCCCTTGGCCATGCGCATCGCCCCGGTGCCGAAGCCGCCGTAGGCGCCGATCTTCATGTAACGCAGCCGGTCGCCGTGTTCCTTCATGTAGTCCAGCCACTTGACGATCGGGATGTGCGTCAGGGTGCGGACGTTGTCGCCCTCGATGAAGTTCAGACTGATCAGGCCGATCGGCCGCATCGCATAGGGGCCGACGTAGAGCTCGGTGATCGTGCGCCCGTCGGTCAGTGCGTGGTATTCGTCCAGCGTGTCGATGCCCGGCCCGCCCGCTTCGATGAAGGAGGTGACGCCCTGGTAGATGCCTATGCTGTCGGGATCGGCGAACCCGAGCGTGCCATAGACGTGAACGTGGATATCGATCCAGCCGGGGCTGAGATAGCTGCCCGACACGTCGATGATTTCCGCCCCCGGGGGCGACTCGCCGATCGAATGGATCTTGCCGTTCTCGATCGCGACATCGACCACCCGGTCGATGCCCTGGGAGGAGTCGATGACATGCGCCCCGTGGAGAACCCGGATGCCTTTTTGCTCGCTCATTTCGCCCTCATTTCGAGATTTCCACGCCGATTTCATACAGGGAAAACAGTGAATCGATACTAGGTCCGGTATCCGTCACTGTCAAATAAGGGCACTGTCAAATCCGCCGGCCGTTCAGGGTGTCACCACTACCTTGCCGATGGCCTCGCGATCCTGGATCAGCCGCAGGCCCTCGATCGCACGCTCAAGCGGCAGCACGGTATCGACCACCGGCGCGATCTCGCCGTTCCCGATCATCTCCATGAGCGCGGTGAGATTCTCATCCGAATAGCTGTTGGAACCGATCACCCGGAGTTCGAAGGTCCAGATATAGCGCAGGTCTTCCTTCGGATCGTAGCCGGCGGTCGCGCCGCACACCAGGATGCTGCCGCCGCGCTTGACGCACTTCAGCGACGGAACCCAGGTGTCGCCGCCGGTGAAATTCACCACGCAGTCGACGCCGCCCTCGTAGCTTCGCCGTTGCGGCTTGCCGAATTTCTCGATCACCCACTTCGACCAATCCACGTCCCGGTAATTGACGACGTGATCGGCGCCGAGCGATTTCAGGCGCGCGAGCTTGTCCGCGCTCGATGCGCATGCAATGACTTCGCAGCCGAGCTTCTTGGCGAGGATGACGCAGGCCATGCCGACACCGCCCGACGCCCCCAGCACCAGCACCTTGTCGCCTTTGGCGACGCTCTTGTGGGTGACGAGCATGCGATGCGCCGTGCCGTAGGCGACCGGCAGCGACGCGGCGTCCTCGAAGCCGACCTTGTCGGGCATGCGGATCATCTGCTCGTTCGAGACGAGGCAGTACTCCGCCATGCCGCCGTCCAGCATCTCGCCCATCAGACCGACTTTTCTGTCCAGCGGATTGATGAGCACGCGGTCGCCGACCTCCCAGCCGCCTTCCGCACCGGATCCGATCTGGTGAATCTCGCCCGCCATGTCCAGCCCGAGCACCACCGGCAGCGGCACCTTGATCCCCGGCATGCCTTTCACCGTGAACACGTCGTGGTGATTGAACGAAGACGCGCGGACCCGGATGACGGTGTGGCCCTCGGTCGCAACCGGCATCGGGTGATCGTCGACGACCTGGAGATTTTCCAGACCGCCATGCTGTTTCAACACCAGCGCCCGCATTCTTGTCTCCGGTTCGATGAGAGTTTGCTTTTTTGTCACGGGAAAATATCGCCCATCCGGCGGGCGAACTGGTAGAGGTCGCGGTTGCGCTCGCGAATCGCGGCGAGCATCGGCTTGGCTTCGCGAATGATCGCCGCCGCATCGAAGGCGGTGATCACGCCGCCCTCGACCACGACCTTGCCGTCGACGATCACGGTGTCCACGCTGCTGCCGGTCTCGGCAAAAACCATCTGCTGCACCGGATCGTTGAGCGGCGTCCAGACCGGCGTGTCGAGGTCATAGAGCACGATGTCCGCGCGATAGCCGGTGGCGATCTGCCCGATTTGCCCGGCCAACTGCACCGCTCGCGCGCCGCCTTCGGTCCCCATGGCGAGCGCCTGCCGCGCCGTGACCCAGCGGTGGCGATCGGGCTGCGACGTCCGCCCGAGCATGGCCGCCAGCCGCAGCGCCTCGTGCATGGCGAGATTGTCATTGGTGATGCTGCCGTCCGTGCCGACTGCAACCGTCACACCGCCGGCTAACATCTGCGCAATCGGCGCGATGCCGGTGCCCACCTTGAGGTTGCTCTCCGGGTTGTGCACCACGACCACGCCGTGTTTCGCAAGACGGTCGATGTCCTCCTGTTCGATCCAGATGGTGTGGGCGCAGCTCAGGCGGTGGCTCAGCAGTCCCAGCCGCTCGAGATGCTGGACCATGGTGCAGCCGTAGCGTTTTGCGGCGATCGTGGTCTGGATCTTCGATTCCAGCAGGTGGGTGTGTATCCCCAGGTCGTGCCGCTCGGCGATATCGCGGCACATCAGCAGCAGTTCATCGCTGCAGCGCACCGGGTTGGTCGGTGACGGAAACACCGAAAGACGTTCCTGCGGGCGGTGATAAAGCTCGACCGATTGTTCGATCAGCGCGCGGGTTTCCGGCAAGGGCTTGGGCGGCAGCGGCGCGAGGCGCTTCAGATCCTCCGCGAGATCGGGCGGCAGCGGCCGGTCGCTCGGAAATATATCGGTGAACGCGTCGTCGAACACCCGCAGTCCCAGCACCATGCGCATGCCGCTGTGCCCATACGCCTCGACCGCCGCGGCAACATCCTCGGGGCCGAAATTCTGCGCCGGAAAATGATCGATCGCGGTGGTGGTGCCGCTCAGCAGCATCTGCGCCGCATTGAGCATCGCACTGACATAGACCTCGCGCGGCAGGCGGCCGCTGGTGTCGGCCTGATTCAGCCACATGAATACCGGATGGCTGACGGCGTCCTGCGTTCCCGCCGACAGCGCACCGGGCGTATGCATGTGGGCATTCACCATGCCCGGCGCGGCGAGGAAACGGCGGCCGTCGATGGTGCGCACGGCGCGCTGCTTCAATGCCGGGTCTACCGTTCCGACGGCGGTAATCGTCTGCCCGTCGACGAGAATGTCGCCGCGCTCGATAAAGCGACCGGCGGCGTCGAGTGTCAGGATGGCGGCGTTTTCGATCAGCAGAGTACTCACGGCTTTGCTCCAAAAAGTAGCTTCTGTCGATGCGAGGGGATACTCCCCTTGCGCGTCCCGGCGGAAATACTGCCGGGGCATCAAGAAAATCCGGTCCGGCTTTGCCATGCAACCGATGTGGCTCGGACCGAATGCATTTTGCAATGAGTATGAAAGGGCGCCATACTCGGGTCAATCAACGAAGATGCTTTTTCATCGCTTTCCCTTCCATCGGTTTCCTCTTTCCTTCACTCATGACCGGCGATTCGATTGCGCAGCGGCTGCTGCCGTTTCTTTCCCGGGCTCGCGCCTGCACGGTGTTCCAGGAGCTTGTGCGCGTGCCCAGCCCCCAGACCGATCTGCTCGAGGCCGAACCGCTGCTGCGGGAGTTCATGAACGTGGCGCTTATGCCGCGCATGAGCGCGCTCGGCATGACCGGCATACGTCAGGACGCGATGGGCAACCTGATCGCCGAGACCGGTGCATGCCGCTCCGGCCGTTCGATGATGCTGGTCACGCATGCGATGAATCAGCCGCCCTCGACCATGCCCGACCCGTACGGCGGCAAGCTGATCGACGCAAGTGCGCACGGCCTGCCGGGTGACGCCGTGCTCGGCAAGGGCGCGAGCGAGCAGAAGGGCACCATGGCGGCGATGCTGCACGCGATCGAGGCCGTCCGGGATGCGGGCATCGGGATCGAAGGCCGGCTGGTGTTCGTCTGCTGCGTGTCGGGCGAGACCGGCAAGCACGATGCGATCCGCAACGTCGTGGAAACCGAAGGTATCCGCACCGATCTCGCCTTTGTATATGGCAACAGCCTCAAGCTGCAGCTGGGCAATCGCGGCCGGGTGGATGTGAAGGTGATCGTGCGCGGTGCGCCCTGCCATTCCAGCCGCCCCACCGACGGCGCCAACGCGGTGACCGGTGCAATGGAAGTGCTGCGACGGCTGGCAGCCGAGATACCCAATGACCGGGTGCATGCGCAGCTCGGTACCGCCTGGCTCACCTGCAACCGCATCGAGAGCTTTCCGAAATCCACCCATACCCTGCAGGATCGCTGCGAGATCGGCCTGGATCGCCGCCTGCTGCCGGACGAGGATCCCGAGGCCGCGGTGGCGGAGATTGCGCGCGTCGCTTGCGCAGTCGACGGCTGGCCGGACCCGATTTCGGGCAAGCCGCTGCAGGTGGTCGTTGAAAAGGGCGCGGTGATGTACCCGAGCCTCGTCACCGAGGATTCGCAGGTGGTGCGCCTGCTCAAGTCCGGATGCGAGGCGATGCTGGGCGAGGCGCCCGAGACCTTCTACGGACAGTCGGCGCATGACCAGGGCTATCTCAATGCGGTCGGCATCCAGACTGCGAACTTCGGCTCGGGCGAGCAGGCGTTCGCGCATACCGATCTCGACATGGCTTCGGTGGACAAGACCTTCGATGCCGCCCGGGTCTATGCGTGGATGATTGCCGCTTACCTGGGCGGCGATTCACCGGGTGCTGCACCAGGCGCCAACCAAGGGAGTGGCAAGTGACTTTTCGCGACACCAATCTTGGCTATTTCTTTTCCCGGTCGGTGGCGCGCTTTCCGGACAAGGTGGCGGTGATCGACCTCCACGGCGGCCGCGAGCGCCTGATCACCTATGCACAGCTCGACGAGCGTGCCGACCGCGTGGCAGGGATGCTCGTCCGGCTGGGCGTGGGCGCGGGCGAGCGGGTCGGCATGATCGTCGGCAACCGCGTGGAATTCCTGGAGATCTTTTTCGGCGCGATGCGTGCCGGCGCGATTCCGGTGG
>CAMBSA010000159.1 GCA_945869935.1 Bordetella parapertussis
TGGGGGAGTTACGAGGGGGCGTAGCCCCCTTGTTCAGTGGCTCCTTAGCAGTGAGCAGTTCATCCCCGACAACACATCAAGAGGCGGAGCAGAAACATGGCAAGTGAATCAAGACAGGATTACCGCAGCATCTGGACCGACATGCAGAAGGTGCCGTTCCGCCAGGGCTGGATCAACGCGGGTGGAATCAACACGCGCTACGCCGAGGCCGGTTCGCCCGATGCGCCGGTGATCGTGATGCTGCACGGCACCGCCGGCAGCTGGGAGGCGTTCTCCGGCAACTTCGCCGAGCACGCGAAGCACTTTCGCTGCCTCGCGATCGACATGATCGGCAGCGGCTTTTCCGACAAGCCGGACATGGATTACGAAATCCCGACCTACGTGAAGCACGCGCACGACTTCATGAAGGCGATGGGCGTGAAGAAGGCTTCCTTCATCGGCGTATCGCTCGGCGCCTGGGTCGCGGCGCGCTTCGCGATCACGCACCCGGACATGACAGAAAAGCTGACCCTGCTATCGGCAGCAGGCTTGTACGCCAACGAGCAGAACATGGCGCGCATCCGCGGCGGCCGCAGCAAGGCGGTGGAAGACCCCACCTGGGAAAACGTCAAACCGATCTTCGACAAGCTGCTGTATCTGGAGAAGAACCGTATCGACGACCTGATCGCGGTGCGCCAGGCGGTGTACCGCCAACCCGAGATGAAGCAGGCGATGGCGCACATCCTCTGCCTGCAGGAGCCGGACATCCGCAGGCGCAACCTGATCTCCGAGCAGGAATGGAAAAGCCTCAGTGCACCGTCGCTGTTCATCGGAGCGATCTCCGATCCCGACGAATATCTCGAGACAGCCAGGGTGGTGTCCAAATGGATGCCGAACGCGCGCTATGTCGAGATGAAGGATGTGGGTCACTGGCCGCAGTTCGAAAACGCCGCCGCTTTCAACACGCTCAACCTCGAGTTTCTCCTCGGCAAGTAGACGGTGCCGGGTCGCGGGCGGACATCGGCCGGGAGGCCTCTCGCGGCTGGAGGTGACGCTCGTGCGGCGCCCCTCGATTTCGCCCGCAAACGGGCGATTCTTCAGGCTTTTCAAGACGATTTTCCGGTAGTATGCGTGCAGTTTTAGTGGCGTTCGGTCAACCCGCATCCTGCGGGAAACCAGCGGACTGAAGCACTTAATAATAAAAAACCGGTCGCGGGCGCCCAAAGGAGGGTGAACGTTTGAAGCCGACTGACATCGGCAATCCGAACTACTTCCATAAAGTGGTCGATTGCCAGTGGGCATGCCCCGCGCATACCCCTGTTCCTGAATACATCCGGTTGATTGCAGCAGGGCGTTACTCCGACGCCTACATGATCAATTGGGAATCCAACGTCTTCCCCGGAATTCTTGGTCGTACCTGCGACCGTCCCTGTGAACCCGCCTGCCGGCGCAGTCGCGTCGAAGACGGCGAGAGCAAGGAACCGGTCGCGATCTGCCGCCTCAAGCGCGTCGCAGCCGACAACAAGGACGACATCACCGCACGGCTGCCGAAACCTCCCGAGAAGAAGAACGGCAAGCGCATCGCCTGCGTCGGCGCCGGCCCGGCCTCGCTCACCGTCGCTCGCGACCTGCTGCCCAACGGCTACCACGTCACGATCTTCGAACAGGACCCGTTTGCCGCCGGCATGATCCGCAGCCAGATCCCGCGCTTCCGCCTGCCGGAGTCGGTGATCGACGAGGAAGTCGGCTATATCGCCGGCCTCGGCCTCGACCTGCGCCTGGGCAAGAAGGTCGAGAGCATGAAGTCGCTGCTCGCCGAGGGCTTTGATGCGATCTTCATCGGCTCCGGCGCGCCACGCGGCCGCGACCTCGATGTGCCCGGCCGTACCGAGGCCGCGAAGAACATCCATATCGGCATCGACTGGCTGTCCTCGGTCTCCTTCGGCCATATCGAGAAGGTGGGCCGGCGGGTGGTGGTTCTCGGTGGCGGCAACACCGCGATGGACTGCTGCCGCACCGCGCGCCGCCTTGGCGGCGAGGACGTCAAGGTCATCGTCCGTTCCGGCTTCGAGGAGATGAAGGCCTCGCCGTGGGAGAAGGAAGACGCTATCCACGAAGGCATTCCGATCCTCAATTTCCTCGTGCCGAAGGCGGTGATCCACGAAAACGGCAAGCTCGCCGGCATCACCTTCGACAAGGTGAAGGCGGTGTACGACGACAAGGGACGCAGGAGCCTCGTCTCCACCGGCGAACCCGAGCAGATGTTCCCCTGCGATGACATCCTCGTCGCGATCGGCCAGGAGAACTCCTACCCCTGGATCGAGCGTGATGCCGGCATCGAGTTCGACAAATGGGACATGCCCAAGGTCGACACGGTCACCTTCCAGTCCACCGTTCCCAATGTGTTCTTCGGCGGCGATGCGGCTTTCGGCCCGAAGAACATCATCTGGGCGGTGGCGCACGGCCACGACGCCGCGGTGTCGATTGACAAGCTGCTGAACGGCGAGGATTTGACGCAACGGCCGTCGCCGCTGGTAAATCTGGTCTCGCAGAAGATGGGCATCCACGAGTGGACCTACGACAACGACGTCTCGCTCGACCTGCGCTTCAAGGTGCCGCATGCCGACGCGAAGCTCGCGTTGAAGAGCATCAAGGTCGAGGTGGAGAAGGGCTTTGATATCGCCACTGCGTTCAAGGAGGCGCAGCGCTGCCTCAACTGCGACGTGCAGACGGTGTTCGCGCCCAAGCTGTGCATCGAATGCGACGCCTGTGTCGACATCTGCCCGATGGACTGCATCACCTTCACCGGCAACGCCGAGGAACCGGAGTTGCGCCGGCAGTTGCAAGCGCCGGCGCTCAACCTGACCCAGGACCTGTACCTGTCCGACGGGCTCAAGACCGGCCGCGTGATGGTGAAGGACGAGGACGTGTGCCTGCACTGCGGATTGTGCGCCGAGCGTTGCCCGACAGGTGCCTGGGACATGCAGAAGTTCTTGCTCAACACCACCAATGCGGGTCCGGCCTGCAGGGACAAGTACACGCCGCAGCGCAAAGCCGCGTAGGCATGTGCTGACCGCGCGAGGGGGTGTCGCCCCCGCGCGCGCCAGAGTCACGGTCCCCGGCGACAAACCCGCCGGGGACTCGAAGAAGAAGAGCGAGAGCGGAGAAGCAGATGAAAAGAATCGAAGCGGTCAACGATTTTGTCGTCAAGTTCGCCAACGTCAACGGATCCGGATCGGCCTCGGCCAACGAACTTTTCGCCCGGGCTATCCTGCGCATGGGCGTGCCGGTGAGCCCGCGCAATATCTTCCCCTCGAACATCCAGGGTCTTCCCACCTGGTACGAGGTGCGGGTGAACGAGCGCGGATACCTCGGCCGGCGCGGCGGTGTGGACCTGATGGTCGCGATGAATCCGCAGACCTGGGCCGCCGACGTCAAGGAAATCGAGCCCGGCGGCTACATCCTCTACGACAGCTCGCGCGCGGTGCCGCAGTCGCGCTTTCGCGAGGACATCAATGTCATCGGCGTGCCGCTCACAGAGATCTGCAACGCCGCCTACACCGACCCGCGCCAGCGCCAGCTGTTCAAGAACATCCTGTACCTCGGTGCGCTTTCGGCCCTGATCGAGATCGACCCGAAGGAAATCGAGAAGCTCTTCGGCGAGCAGTACCGCGGCAAGGAAAAACTGCTCGACTCCAACGTCAAGGCACTGCATCTGGGTCGCGATTGGGCGCTCAAGAACCTCGATTGCCCGATCGGCCTGCGCCTGCGCCGCGCCGACGAGGTGGGCAACAGCATCTTCATCGAGGGCAACAGCGCGGTGGCGCTCGGCGCGGTGTATGGCGGCGCGACCGTCTGCGCCTGGTACCCGATCACGCCGTCCTCGTCCGTCGCCGAAGCCTTCATCAAGTATTGCGAGAAGTACCGCGTCGATGCCGACACCGGACAGCACAAGTTCGCGATCGTGCAGGCCGAGGACGAACTCGCCTCGATCGGCATGGTGGTGGGCGCAGGATGGAACGGAGCGCGCGCCTTCACAGCCACCTCGGGGCCCGGCATCTCGCTCATGCAGGAGTTCATCGGCCTCGCGTACTTTGCCGAAATCCCGGTGACGATCGTCGATGTGCAGCGTGGCGGCCCGTCGACCGGCATGCCCACGCGCACCCAGCAGTCGGATGTGACGATCTGCGCCTACGCGAGCCACGGCGACACCAAGCACATCCTGCTGTTCCCGGAAGATCCGAAGGAGTGCTTCGACTTCACCGCCGCGTCGCTCGATCTCGCCGACCGCTTCCAGACGCCGGTCTTCATGATGACCGACCTCGATATCGGCATGAACACGCGACTGTGCGCGCCCTTGGAATGGGACGACAGCAAGCAGTACGACCGCGGCAAGGTCATGAGCTACGAGGAACTCGAGGCGGGCAAGGATTTTGGCCGTTACCTGGATGTGGACGGTGACGGCATTCCGTACCGCACTCTGCCCGGTACGCACCCGACCAAGGGCTCGTACTTCACCCGCGGCACCACGCGCGACGCCTACGCCCGCTACAGCGAGGCGGGGTCCGATTACATGTACAACATGACGCGCCTGCTCAAGAAGTTCGAGACCGCGCGCAGCTTCGTGCCCAAGCCGATCGAGCGCAAGTCTGCCAAGGCGACGCGTTTTGGCGTGCTGTATTACGGCTCCACCAGCCCGGCGATGACCGAGGCGCTGGACCGGCTGGAGGAACAGGGCCTGCACGTGGATGCGATGCGGGTGCGCGCCTTCCCGTTTACCCAGGAAGTCGAGGAATTCATCTCGCAGCACGAGCAGTTGTTCGTGGTCGAGCAGAACCGCGACGCACAACTGCGCATGCTGATGATGAACGAGCTTGCGATCGACCCGGCGCGCCTGATGCCGGTGCTGCATTACGACGGCACACCGATCACCGCGCGCTTCATCATCCGCGAGGTCGAGGAAAAGCTCGCACTGTTCAACGTCAAACCGCTGCGCAAGGGCAAGGTGGCCTGAGCCGCAGGCTCAGGTACCCCCCCGCTGACGACACACAGGACCGCACATGACCTACATCGCCAAACCGAAGCTCCACCATCCGACCCTCACCAAGAACCTCGCCGGCTACACCCGGCGCGACTACGAGGGCAAGATCTCCACGCTCTGCGCCGGATGCGGCCACGACTCGATCTCGGCCGCGATCATCCAGGCCTGCTGGGAACTGGATATCGAACCGCACCGCGTGGCCAAGCTCTCGGGCATCGGCTGCTCCTCCAAGACGCCGGACTACTTCCTCGGCGCCTCGCACGGGTTCAACTCGGTGCACGGGCGCATGCCCTCGGTGCTCACCGGCGCCAACCTCGCCAACCGCGAGCTCGTGTACCTCGGCGTCTCGGGCGACGGCGACTCGGCCTCGATCGGCTTCGGCCAGTTCGCGCATTGTGTTCGACGCGGCGTGAACATGTGCTACATCGTCGAGAACAACGGCGTATACGGCCTCACCAAGGGGCAGTTCTCCGCCACCGCGGACAAGGGCTCCAAGTCCAAGCGCGGCGTGGTGAATTCGGATTCCGC
>CAMBSA010000160.1 GCA_945869935.1 Bordetella parapertussis
CGGTCGTAGATGTCGCGCTGCTCCTCGAGCGAGCGGGCATCGATCAGTTGCATCACCGCCGCCCGAAGCGCGGGTCGAAGTGCGAGAAAGGCGCGGAAGATACGTGCCACCGTGCCGGCAAGCCCCTGGTAGTAGAAGCTCGAGCCCGGGCCGCTGCCGTCGAACCAGCTTATGCGCCGATCCCAGTATTGCCGCGCGAAAGGCGTAAGCGAGTCGCGCAGACGCGATTGATAAAGTTGCGCAAAACCCGGATGCCGGCCCGCGCCGAAAACGGCAAAAAAGTCCTCGAATTCGAGCCGCAGGATTCCCGCGATCTTCAGTTCGAGCAACGCGTTCTGTCTCGGGTTCGCGTCCACCGCATGGATCCGTTCCGGCCCGAGCAGCGCGTAGTCGAGCACATTGCATCCGGCGCTGGTGATGACGAGCATCCGGTCGTCGGGGCGGATGTCCAGCGCCTGCCGGTCCACTGCCGGATCTTCCCAGCAGGTGTTGTAGACAAGCGAGCGCGAGTAGATCGAATCGAAGATCTTCTGGTCCATGCGGTCGAGCAGGGTCAGGGACGGTGTATTCAAGAGGGCATCCTGGATGGGGCGGGGTTGCGGGTGCGGCCGGAGCGAAGGGCATTCACGATGCGTGTCGCGATAACAGGGCCTTCAGCTTCGGTGCAATGAGCGAGTTGCGCCGAATCACGTCGTGGAAGGTGAGTTCCAGGTCGTCGATCACGCGGTCCCATGACAGTTCGGTGGCGATTTCGCGGGCGGCCGACCGGACGCGCTCGCGCAACGGCAGGTCGAGTGCCAGTGACACGGCGCACTTGATGAAGGGCTTTTCCTGTCCCACCGGGGCGAGCAGGCCGCTCTCGCCGTGGGCGATATATTGGGCCGCCGCCGCGTAGCCGTAGGCGGTGACGGCGAGCCCGCTTGCCATTGCCTCGAGCGTCACGTTGCCAAACGTCTCGGTGACGCTCGGGAAGACGAAAACGTCGGCGGACGCATAGTGCGCGGCAAGGTCCTCGCCGGTGCGTACGCCGGCAAACGTGAAATCCGGGTAGCTGTTTCTCAGTTTTTCACGCAGAGGGCCATCGCCCACCAGCACCGCGCGGACACCGGGGTCGACCTTCTGCATCGCGGTCACCGCGCGGATGAACAGCCCGATGTTCTTCTCCGGCGCGAGGCGGCCGACATAGAGCGCGACCGTCTGGCCGTTGGCACATCCCCAGGATTGGCGCAGGTTGACGCTTCTGCGGTGCGGGCCGAAGAGGCCGGTGTCGATGCCACGACCGACGACCGTGAGGTTCCTGTAGCCAAGCGCCTCGAGTTGATCGCGGACCTGCATCGTCGGCACCATCGTGCAGTCGGCCTTGTTGTGCATGTTCCGCAGGTAGGTGCTGACGAATTTTCCGATCACGCCCAGGCCATAGTGCTTGCTGTAGGTCTGGAAGTTCGTATGAAAGTCGGATGCCACCGGAAGGCCGAGTACCTTGGCCGCTCTCAGAGCGGAACTGCCTAGCGGACCTTCGGTGACGACATGAACGACATCCGGTCGTTCGTCGCGCCACAGCCGCATCAGCAGGCGCTTGGCCGGCAGGCCGATCCGCAGATCCCGGTAGTTGGGGATGGGCAGTCCGCGTACCAGTACCTGCTGCAGCGAGGTGTCTTCCCCTGTCGTGTCAGTATCGCCCTGGCGCGGGCGGATCAGCTGGATACGATGGCCGCGCTGGGCGAGGACGCTCGTCATGCGGCCGATGGTGCGTGCGACGCCGTTTATTTCCGGAGGAAAGGTCTCGGTGACAATCGCGATCTTCAGTGCCTGTGGCATAACGGTCGCAGCTTGCCGCAGGCATGTGTCTGGCACATGACAGCGAGATTAATTTAATGCGAAGGTCACCTCGCTCCGGAACGGCTAGGCCGTTATGACAGCGCTCAAGTATTCTTGCGGCATCGTTTGCCCACACGGATGCCAACCGGACTGCGCCGAATAATGAAAAATCTCTACTACGTTGCCGGCCCCTCGGGCGCCGGCAAGGACACGGTGATGAGCTGGGCGCGCGAGAGGTTGCCGTTTGCGATGCCGGTGGTGTTTGCGCATCGCTACATCACGCGCCCGGCCGATTCCGGCGGTGAGAATCACATCGCCCTGTCCGAATCCGAGTTCGAACTTCGTCTCGCGCGCGGGCTGTTCTCGATGCACTGGCAGTCGCACGGCCTGCGTTACGGCATCGGCATCGAGGTGCTCGATTGGCTCTCAAGCGACGTGTCGGTGGTGGTGAGCGGATCGCGCGAATACCTCTCACGCGCACGCGAGACGTTTCCGGGCCTTGTCTATGTGCATGTGACCGCGCCCCCCGAGGTCCTGCGCGAGCGGCTGCGCGCGCGCGGGCGCGAGCAGGACGCCGAGGTCGAGGCACGGATCGAGCGCACCACGAGCGTGGTCGCCGGCGCGGGTGCGCACGATGTCGAGATCGTGAACCACGGGCGCATCGAGGAGGCGGGCCGATTGTTCCTCGACTTGCTCGTCGGCGCTGCGTCGAAGTGAAGCCGTTCCTTATTGCGCAGATCAGCGACCCGCACGTTCGTCCACGGGGCAGGCTGTGCTATGGGCGGGTGGACACGGCGGCGCATCTGGCGCGAGCGGTGGCCGAGATTCTCGCGCTGCCGCAGCATCCGGATATTCTGGTCGCGACCGGAGACCTCGTCGACGCGGGGCGCGATGAAGACTACGTGCTGCTTCGCGAACTGCTGGAGCCGCTGCGAGTCCGGATCCTGCTGATCCCGGGGAATCACGACGACCGCGATGCGCTGCGGCGCGTGTTCGCGGATCATCCGTGGCTTGCCGGAGCCGCGGGTGATACCGCTGGCCCGCGCGAAATCCGCTACGCGATCGAGGACATGCCGGTGCGGATCGTTGCGCTCGATACCGTGATTCCGGGTGAGCCCGGTGGACGCCTGAGCGAAGAGAGCCTTGACTGGCTTGACCGGACCTTGTCGGCACGAGGCGATGCGCCGACGGTCGTGATCATGCATCACCCGCCCTTTGCCACCTTCATCGGGCACATGGATGCGATGGGGCTTGATAATCCCGCGGCGCTCGCCGCGGTGATTTCACGTCATCCGCAGGTGCAGGCGGTGCTGTGCGGTCATCTTCACCGGAGCATTCAAACCCGCTTCGCGGGCACGATCGCAATGACCTGTCCGAGCACCGCGCACCAGGTCGCGCTCGATTTCGCTTCTGATGCGCCGGACCGCTACATCATGGAGCCGCCCGGCTTCATGCTCCACGCCTGGAGCGCCGCGGCCGGTCTGGTGAGCCATGTAGTGCCGATCGGCGATTTTGCCGGGCCGTATTCCTTCGGCGACTGAACTCGTTGCCTGGCTGCGAGGGGATACTCCCCTCGCAGCTCCCCTGAATCAGGGCGTCTGAAGGCAACCCTGGCAGGACTTTTTACTTCTTCTTCCTGCCCGACTTCGCGTCGATCAGGATGAAGGCCACATGGCAGGGCTTGTTCGAGCGGTTGGACCAGGCATGGTTGGTGCCGCGTTGAATGAGCACGTCGCCCGCCTGCATCTTGGTCTCGCCCACGTCCATCACCGCCCAGATCTCGCCCTTGAGCACGATCGCGTAGTCCACCGTCTGCGTCGCGTGCATCATCGCGTGGCGCTGGCTGCCGGCGGCGTGCGCGAGCGCGGCTGAGCCCGATTTGCCCATCGAGGCGAAGGCGGTGGCGGAGTCGATCTTTTTCATCCACGCGCGGTCGGGCGCGAATTCGACCACACGCAGCACCGAGCCGCGTTTCGGCGGCGCGAGCTGGGTGGGCACGCTGCACAGGTCGCGCGATTCGTCGAGGTCGGCCGGCGTGGACGCGGTGCGCCAGATGTCGGTGACGCCGAAGGTCGGGATGCCCTGCAGGGCCATCACGTGCGGCGAGGGCTTGTCGGATGCGATGATCGAGCGGCCCTTCTTGTCCAGGCCGGTGACGATGCGGCGCACTTTCTGCACCCGGGGTTTGACGGATTTGCCTGCAGTTGCCATGGATAGCCTCCTTGAGAAATTATTGTCCGTGTTTCAGCATGCAGGGCCGAGTTGCCGCGTGCCGGGGTAATAGGCGATGGCAAACGAGGGCCGCGCCTGAATGCGGCGGAACCAGTCGGAGAACCGCGGCAGATCGGCCCACAGGTGCGTGAGATCCAGGTCCACCATGCGCACGATCGAGGGCGTGAGCGATACATCGGCGAGCGTGAACATCTCCCCGCAGAGCCACGGTCCGGCGGATAGCGACTTTTCGGCACGCTCGAAGGTGGCCCGGAGTTTCTCCAGCGCCTCGTCCACGTCGTCCTTGCGAAAACCCTCCGGGCCCATCTTGCGATAGAAGTGCTTTCGCAGCGGCATGCGCCCGGTGAAGTTGCGAAAGTCTTCTTCGCTCATCGGGCCCCAGATGTGGCGCACGAAGGCGTTGAACGACGGAATGCGGATCGCAGACGTCGGCACTTCGTCGATGAACTGCCGCCAGGCGCGCATGCGGGCGCGCTCGTACGGATCGACAGGCACAAGGCGCGGTTCGGGGAAGATGTCCTCGAGGTATTCGTTGATCACCGAGGAGTCGACGATTGGCCGGCCGTCGTGCACCAGCGTCGGCACCACGCCGTTGGGGTTGAGCCTGAGGTAGGCCTCGGAAAGATGTTCCTGCGCCTGGAAGTTGATGCGCCGGTCCTCCCATGCAATGCCCTTTTCGGCGAGCACGATGCGTACCTTCTGGCTGCAGGTGGAGACGGGTGAATTGTAGAGTTCAAGCATGGTCTTTTCGCCTCGGCGGGAGGGGCTTGCATGCTAGCATTTGAGAGACGTGAACCCTATACTCGATCAATGATTTCCAAGCCTACCGTGGGTGCGTTACCGGGCGTGTTACCGGCCGCGTTACCGCGCGGGCGGCTCGCCGAAGCCGCCTATGAGCATCTCAAGGCAAAGCTGCTCGACGGAAGCCACGCGGCGGGTTCGAGCGTATCGGTGGAGGCGGTGGTGCGCGAACTCGGCGTGTCGCGCCAGCCGGTGATGGAGGCGGTCAAGCGCCTGGCCGGCGAAGGCTTTCTCGAGATCATCCCGCAGGTCGGCTGCCGCGTGGTCGCGCCCGACCGGCGGGAGATCGAGGATTTCTTTCGCGTGTTTTCGGTGACCGAGGGCCTGTGTGCTGAGCTTGCCGCGATGCGCGCGACTGACGCGGAATTCGCGCAGCTCGAATCGATCGCGCGGGGATTGGAACTCAAGCGTGGCCAGTCGGCGGAGGAGCAGGCGCAGCGCTACCGCATCCACAACCGCGATTTCCACGGGCAGATCCACAACATGGCGCATTCGCAGACCCTGCACGCGGTGGCGGGCGGGCTGTGGGATCGCTCCGATTTCTTCATCAACACCGCGATCGGCACCATTCCCTTCGTACTGCGTTTTCGCGACGCGGTGAACGAGCATGCCGACATAATCGCCGCGATGCGCCGCCGTGACGGCAGCCTCGCGCGACGGCGGATGGAAGAACACGTGTTCGCGTTCGCGCGGG
>CAMBSA010000161.1 GCA_945869935.1 Bordetella parapertussis
AACGCGGATTGTTCAGGAAGGACTATTCGGGCACGACCCTGCTCGAGCACCTCGGCATCAAGCGATAATGCCGGCTGCGAAATCCGGAGCGAGTCGATGGCGTTGAACTGGAGCTGGAGCCCGAAGCAGCACCGCGACTGGGCGATCAAGCGTTCGAAGGGCAGGACTTTCTTCCTGTTGCGCCACGGCATCCTGATGTGGGGCGGATCGATGTTCCTGGTGATGGCCTGCGGTCCGGCGATCTTCGGCTTTCCGTTCCGGGTGAACCCGACGCTCTGGTACTGGACCTGGCAGACCGCGCTCTGGATGGGGGCGGGGATGATCTACGGCATGTTCGTGTGGCATATGAGCGAGAAGCTCTACTTCGAGCACGGCGGCCGGGCCTGATCGCATAGCGGGATTTCGGCATTGACCGGGCACGCCTTCTGGAGGGAGGGCACCCCGGGACGGTAAAAGGAGGAGTGATGCTCAAGGCAGAAAACGAATTGCTCACGCGCGTCGGTCCGGGCACGCCCGGAGGCGAGATGCTGCGGCGTTACTGGTGGCCGATTCAGGCGTCGGACCATGTCACCGACAAGCCGGTGCCGATACGCCTGATGGGCGAGGACCTGGTGCTGTTTCGCGACGGAAACGGCAGGCTGGGCCTGCTCGGCCGTGCATGCGCGCATCGCGGATCGTCGCTTGAGTTCGGACGGGTCGAGAAAGAGGGCATACGCTGCTGCTATCACGGCTGGGTGTTCGACGCGCGCGGCCGTTGCCTCGAGCAGCCCGCAGAACCGCCGGACAGCCGGCTGAAGGACGAGGTCCGCCAGAAGGCTTACCACGTGCGCGATGCGGGCGGCCTCGTGTTCGCCTACATCGGGCCGGAGCCGGTGCCTGCCTTCCCGAAGGTGGACCTGCTGTTCCAGGCCGACCGCCGCCGCAGGGTGTGGGGCCGCGACGTGCACAGCAACTGGCTGCAGCAGTCGGAGAACATTGTCGATCCGCATCACATCATGGTGCTGCACGGCGCGGTCTATCCCGAGATTGCGTTCAAGCGTCCCGAGGTGAACTGGACCGAGACCGAGACCGGGATCGTCACGCATTGCAGCTATCCGACAGGGCAGCAGGACAGGCATCACCTGCTGTTTCCCTCGGCAATCCGCGTGAACGTACATCGCGTCGGACAGGAGCCGGTGCAGTACCTGATCTACAACGTGCCGATCGACGATACCCATACGGTGGCCTGGTGGGTGTGGGCGTCCGAGAGCACCGAGCCGCCGCATATCGTGACCGCCGAGCCCTACCAGCGCACCACACCCAAGGTCTATCGCCGCAAGGAAGACGGCTGGTTCGACCTGAGCAACGAGGCGTCGGACGACGCCGCTATGGGGTCGCAGGGGGATATCGCCGACCGCACCACCGAATTTCTCGGCACGTCGGACCGCGGCATCGTGATGTACCGTCAGCAACTGAAGAAGGCGATCGAGGCGGTGCAGCAGGGTAGGATCCCGAAGGCTTGGCTGTCCGAAGCTCACCCGGACGCGGACAAGCTCCAACTGTTCGATGCGCGCAAGACCGGTTTCGGCAGCGTGCCGGGTCAGGTGCGCGATTCGGATACCGGGGAGAAGCTGGGTGTGGTGGCGCCTTACGAAAGACACAAGCTGTTCGAAGAGTCCTGAGCGGACCGAAGAGACGTCCTTAAAAGGAGGAGGAAAGTGATGCGGAACATCGTAGGTGGAATGCCTGCGCGGCTTGCTGCGCTTGTGTTGGTCTTGGCGAGCCTGCCCGCCCTCGGGCAGCAGGCGTATCCGGAGCGGCTGATTTCGATCGTGCTCGGGTACAACGCGGGAACCGGTGCGGACATCATCGCCCGCAACCTCGCCACGAAGCTCGCGGCGATCACCGGCAAACCCGTGATCGTGGAGAACAAGCCGGGTGCGCTGACCAACATAGGCGCGGAGTACGTGGCCAAATCAAAGCCCGATGGCTACACCCTGTTTTTCACCGCCGGCAATTCCACTTTCGCGGCGAATGCGCAGTTGTTCAAGACGCTGCCCTTCGATCCGGTAAAGAGCTTCATTCCGGTGAACTCGATCGGACGCGTGCCTTTCGTGCTGGTGGTGCCGGTGTCCTCGCCGGCGCAGACCGTGGGCGAGCTGACGAAACTGCTGAAGGACAAAAAGGAGAAGGGCTCCTACGGTTCGGCGACGCCGTTCAACACCGCGATCAGCGAACTGTACAAGTCGACCGCCGGACTGCAGACCACGCAGATCTCGTACAAGGGCATCAACCAGGCTATCCCGGAACTGTTGAGTGGCGCGCTCGATTTCATGATCTCGGACGCGGGCACCGCATCGCCGCATATGAAGGCGAACCGCGTACGGGCCCTGGCGGTGACCACAGGGCAGCGCTCTCCGTCGATGCCGGAGTTGCCGACAATGGTCGAATCCGGCGTGGCGGGATTCGACCTGAGCGCCTGGCTCGCGGTCTATGCGCCCGCGCAGACGCCGAGGCCGATAGTGGAAAAGCTCGCCGAGTGGATCAACCAGGCAATGGCCACCGACGAAATGAAGCAGGTCCTTGCGAACTTCCGTTACGACGCGATGCCGAACAACCCGGACAAGCTCGCGGCCTTCCATGCGGCCGAGATCGAGCGCTGGGGAGCGTTGATGCGGGCGGCCAAGGTCGAGCCACAGTAGGCGTCAGGCGGGTCCGTCGCAGGATAAATTGCGAACTTTTCTAGTTTAAAATCATGCAAAGACGCTGCAAAGAGGTCAATCCGGTTGCTAAAATTAGCAACCGGACTCTCTCGGCAGGTCAGATTTGCGGAACCGCCAGCGCCGCCGGCTTGCCCGCCTTCGCCGCCTGGATCGCGGTCCACACGCGCGACGGCGTGGCCGGCATGTCGAGGTGGGTGACGCCGGCCGGGCGCAGCGCATCGAGGATGGCGTTCATCAATGTCGGCAGCGATCCGGTGACGCCGGCTTCACCCACGCCCTTGGCGCCGAGCGGGTTGGTGTCGGTGGGCACCGGATGGTCGAGCAAGGTGATCTTGCCGAATAGGCCGGCCTTGGGCATCGGGTAGTCCATGTAGCTGCCGCTCAGCAACTGGCCGGTCTGCAGGTCGTAGTGCGCGAATTCGCCGAGCACCTGTCCCGCGCCCTGGGTGAGGCTGCCGTGCATCTGGCCTTCGACCAGCTGGTGATTGATGATCGTGCCGGCATCGTCACAGGCGATGTAGGACAGGATCTGCACCGTACCGGTGTCGGGGTCGATTTCCACTTCGGCGACATGCGCGCCGTAGGGGAAGGTCGCGCCGACCTTGGTATTGCTCTTGGTGTCCAGCGGATGCGGGCTCTGGCCGGCAAATTTCTTCGCCAGCGCCACCAGGCTCATCTTGCGGTCGGTGCCGCTGACGCGGTACTCGCCGTCATGGAACTCGATGTCGGCTTCCGCCGCCTCGAGTTCATCGGATGCGAGGGCCTTGCCCTTTTTCACCACATCGTTGGCGACGACGAACATCGAGCCGCCGGCACCGTGCGTGGATCGGGACCCGCCGGTGCCGCTGCCCGCGAGGCGCATGCCCGGGTCGCCTTCCTTGAGGCGGATGGATTCGACCGGCACGCCGAGGACGCCCGCCACGATGTTGGCGTAGGTGGTCTCATGCCCCTGGCCGGTGGCGTACGACACCGCGTAGAGCTGGATATTGCCGTCGGGTTTCCAGTTCAGCACCACCTCGTCGGCGGGGCCGCCCATGCCGGTGGATTCGATGCAGGTGGCCAGTCCGCGGCCCAGAAGCTTGCCGCGCGCTTTCGCTTCCGCGCGGCGCTTCTCGAAGGTCGCGGTGTCGCTCCACTTCGCCTCGACGAGCGCATCCTGCATGGTGGCTTCCGGCTCGCCGCAGTCGTAGACGATGCCGTTGACCAGGGTGTAGGGGAACTTCGACGGCGTAATCATGTTGCGGCGGCGCACTTCCGCTGCATCGATGCCGGTTTCGATGGCCACCTGGTTGACCAGGCGCTCGAGGATCGCCGACATGATCGGGCGACCGGCGCCGCGGTAGGCAGCCATCGGCGCGGTGTTGGTGAGGATGAACTGGTTGCGGGCAGATGCGACCGGTACGTCGTACAGGCCGGTCATGCAGGCGGTGACGCGGCTGTTGACGAAGGCGCCGGTAGGCGCGACGTACGCTCCCAGGTTGCTGATGAAATTGAAACGCAGCGCAAGAAAGCGCGCGTTCTCGTCGATCGAGGCTTCGCCGGTGGCGACCACATCGCGGCCCTGTTCGTCCGAAAGAAACGCCTCGCTGCGGCTGGAAATCCACTTGACCGGGCGGCCGAGCTGTTTCGCTGCCACCATGAGCGCGCAGTACTCGGGGTACACCTGCGAGCGCACGCCGAAGCCGCCGCCGACGTCGCCGCCGATGATGTCCAGCTTGTCCTCGCCAATGCCGAACACGCCGCAGATCTGGCCGCGCAGGCCGTTCACCCCCTGGGTGCAGGAGTAGAGCTGGTAATAGTCTTTCGCTGCGTCAAACACCGCGATTGCGCCGCGGGTCTCCATTGGACTGGCGATCACGCGGTTGTTGTAGATCGAAAGGCGCACCACCTTTTTCGCCGCCTTGAAGGCAGCGTCGGTCCTGGCTTCGTCTCCGGGGCCGAAATCGAACACCCGGTTGCCTGTGACCGTGTCGTGCAGTTGCGGGGCATCGGGTTTCATCGCATCCACTGCGCGAACCACCGCGGGCAGATCGTCGTAGTCCACCACGATCGCTTCGGTGGCATCGAGCGCAGTCACCGCGGAATCGGCAATCACCAGCGCCACCGCCTCGCCGACGTAGCGCACCTTGCCGATCGCAAGCGCGGGACGGAAGGGGTTGTTGAGCGGCTTGCCGTCGCGGCCGTTGACCGCGAGCGCGGCGGGCAGGGATTTGAGGCCGGCTTTTTTCATGTCCTCGCCGGTGAGGATGGCAAGAACGCCCTTCATCGCGAGTGCGGCGGAGGCGTCGATCGAGCGGATCACCGCATGCGGACGGTCCGAGCGCAGGAACACCCCATGGACCTGGCCGGGCAGGTTGGTGTCGGCAATGAAACGGCCAGCGCCGGTGATCAGGCGCTCGTCTTCGAGACGGCCCTTGATCTGGGGGAAATGCAGAGTCTGGTTGTCCATGCGGGTGCTTTTCTCGACAGGCTGGAGGAAAGCTCTGATTTTAACAGGGGGAGGGCACCCCCTTTACCCTGGAGGCCGCAAAAGGCAGATTGCCGCGTCGCCTGCGGCTCCTCGCAATGACCGGGAAAGGGTCATTGCGAGCGAAGCGAAGCAATCTCAGGCGGCTCGTACGAGGCACTCTTGTTCAATGTGCCAATGGAGATTGCTTCGTCGCTTCGCTCCTCGCAATGACGACGGAGGCGGGATGTTGACGTCATTGCGAGCGAAGCGAAGCAATCTCAGTGCGATCGAGCGAAGCGAAGCAATCTCAGTGCGATCGAGCGAAGCGAAGCAATCTCAGTGCGATCGAGCGAAGCGAAGCAATCTCAGTGCGAT
>CAMBSA010000162.1 GCA_945869935.1 Bordetella parapertussis
TGCCGCGGCGCCACCGGAGAGAAGGCAGAGCGCATCGCCCGACATCCGGGTATGCATGCGTTCGATCGCGCCGAGTTGCGCCTCGATGCATCCGCTCTCGATTGCATCGTCGGTTGCGACCGGCTCCGGAGTCCAGTGCCCGGACGCAAGTGGCAAACCGGCGGTATTGGAGGCAAGCGCCTGCTTCATCAAAACGGCACCGGGCAGAATGAGACCGCCGCGGAAACGTCCGTCCGTATCCAGCCGGTCCACGGTGGTCGCAGTACCCGCCATTACCACCACGCACGCGCCTTCATGCAAGGAGCGCGCGCCTATCAACGCGGCCCAGCGGTCCGCACCGAGGCGCTCGGGTTCGTGATAGCCGTTGCGAACTCCGCATTGTGTCGCCTGCGCGCGGATCCAGCGCGCGGCCACCGGCAGCCGCGCGAGGTGCGGCGCAAGCGCGGCCTGCGCTGATTCGCCCGCCACATTCGCAATCACGATCGAGCGCGGCGAAGGTAGTGCGGCCCACTCCACGCCGAGGCCCTGCGAATCGGCGTAGATCGTGCCGCCACGTGCGATCCATCGTCCATCGAGCAACGCGCCCCATTTGATCCGCGAATTGCCGCAGTCGACGGCAAGGATCATGCGGGCCTCAGGGAGAGTTCGCCCGAATGAAATTGCCGGATCCCGCCCGCGACGCGCAATTCGAGCGCACCGTCCGAAGCAACACCCAGCGCCTCCCCTTCGGCAACGGCCTGATCCGCAAGACGCAACGCGACCTGCCGCCCCTGGAAGGCATGATGACGCATCCACTCATCACGAAACGCAGCAAACCCTTCGCGCCCGAATTGTTCCAGCACCGCGCCGAGTTCACCGAGCACGGCTGCAAGCAAGACGCTGCGGCTCACGTGAACGCCCGCCTGCGCGGTATCCGCCGCTGGCACTCCGATGGATTCGCGTGCGTGTCCGGACAGACGCATGTTGAGACCGATGCCGATCACCGCGGCGCACGGGCCCGACGCATCGCCCACAAGTTCGATCAGGATCCCGCCAAGCTTTGCGGTTTCACCGGACTGATCCAGAAGGATGTCGTTCGGCCACTTCACCCTGACGCAGTTCGCGCCTAACCGTGATAGCGCGCGCAGGACAGCCACACCTGCCGCGAGAGACAGGCCGGACAGGTCCGATGCGCCGCACTCGAAATGCCATAGCGCAGAGAAGGTCAGGCTCGTGCCAATTGCGGAATGCCATTGCGCACCGCGCCGCCCCCTGCCCGCGTTCTGGCGCTCGCAAACGATCGCACTGGCATGTAGGGCACCGACATTGGCGGCTGAACGCGCGCGCGCGACGAGCATCGTGTTGGTGGACTCGCATTCGTCCAGAATTTCGACCCGGAACGGCGAACCAGCCAGGTCCTCCAGACGGATCAGATCCACCGGCGCCGAGAGCCCGAACCCGCGGCCCCGCACCGCGATCACCCGAAGCCCGAGCGAATCCATCGCCTGCACGAGATCACCCAATTCCGAGCGGCTGCACCCAAGTTCGCGACGCAGAACTTCGCCGGAACGGAACTTGCCGTCGGCAAGCAGACGCAGAAGGAAGAAGGGGGACTGGCGTTCTGACACGTGGAGGGTGCGAATCGATTCGCGAAAGACCGCTGGATGCTAGCACAGGCTCTCGGGCGAACCGGGCTCACGCCCTCTCCATCCGCGGAAGGAACCGCAGCATCGCGCTCTGCGCTGGACGTCCGCGCGACGATCCACGCGTGCAGGATCGTCGTCGCACCAGTCACTGCGTGCCCGGCGCACTACCTCAACGCCACCAACGGAACGGGTAGGCGCGATTGAAGGGCGATCGGTAGGGCCACCCGGGAGCGGGATAGAGGCTTTGTTGCCGCCATGCTTCCTCACGGCGTATCGCCTCGAGATAGGTGGCCTGCATGTGATCAATCACCGCATCGGGCACACCCTGCTCCCGCAGCTTCGCAAGTTCCGATGCGCTGAGTCGATATACGCCTTGCGCCGCGTCGATACGCTGGATGATGTCCTGCACCGTCTTCCCCTCGCCCGCCATGACGACGATTTCCTGCGGGCTGGGCGGTGGCGGCAGAGGCGCAAACGCTGCGCAAGCGGACAACAGCGCGAACACCGCGCACAGACCGGCCGATCGGAATAATTTCACGGTGCCCGTCTCATGAATAGATGCAACGCGTGACATAGTGCTCATCTTAGCGGGATAAGGATCCTATCGAATATTGCGGCCCGTAATGCAATTGGAATATGCTTTTGTCATAGTCAGTTCCGCCCAACGGGACTGACTGTCCGCCGGCCCAGCATCAACGCCGGCAGAGCGGGGAAAACCCTCCCTTCCCCTGCTCTTTTTTCCCCCTTTTTTCTTGTCCCCCGCTGTTTTCTCATTTGCATTCCGCGCACGTCCCGCCCGCTGCTTTGCCACGCGTGTCCGGACGTCCCGGCGCACGATGAGCCTATAATTCCAAAGCCCCCTTCCTGCAAGAGGCTCATGTCCGTGAAGCTCATGTTCGCCCACCCGCTTTCCATACTCGCCGCCACGGTGCTCGGGCTCGCCTCGATCGCAGCCTTCGCCGCCACACCGGCACCGCAAAAGTCGGCGCCCGCCGCCAAGAAGGAAGCCAAGCCCACCGACATCGTTCTCTGGCATTCCATGGACGACACGCTCGGTGTGGAACTCGATACCCTCGCTGAACACTTCAATGCGTCCCAGCGCGAATGGCGCATCGTGC
Organism: Bordetella parapertussis; assembly: GCA_945869935.1. Taxonomy (GTDB): domain Bacteria; phylum Pseudomonadota; class Gammaproteobacteria; order Burkholderiales; family SG8-39; genus CAMBSA01. The sequence goes on from CAMBSA010000162.1 coordinate 2,744, forward strand.
CCGAGTACAAGGGCAGCTACGAAAAGGCACTCGAGGAAGGACTCGCGGCACAACGCGCCGGCAAGGGTCCGCATGTAATGCAGGTGGTCGAGGTGGGAACCGCCTCGGTGCTCGCTCAGCCGAAAATCTACAAGCCGGTCTTCCAGTTGATGGCAGAGACCGGCGAAAAACTCGACAACCGCAGCTTTTTCCCGGCGGTGAGTTCGTTCTTCAGCGACAACCAGGGCCGGCTGATCGCCATGCCGTTCAACAGCTCGACAGCGGTGCTCTACATAAATCGCGATGCCTTCCGCAAAGCGGGACTCGACCCGGAGCAGCCGCCCAAGACATGGCGCGATGTGCAGGCGGCCGCCATCAAGCTCACCGACACCGATACCACGCGCTGCGGCTACACCACCGACTGGCAGTCCTGGGTGCATCTCGAGAATCTCACTGCGTGGCACAACGAGCCCTTCGCCGACAAGGCCAACGGCTTCGGCGGCCTGGATGCGAAACTCAACTTCAACACGATCCTGATGATCCGGCACATCGGCCTGCTCTCCTCGTGGGTGAAGAGCGGCCTGTTCAACTACTACGGGCACCGCAATGAGGGCGAGGCGAAATTCGCCGCGGGCGAGTGCGGGCTGCTGACCAGTTCATCCGCAAGCCGCGCAGACCTCGCGAAAAATGCCAAGTTCGACGTCGGCGTGTCGCCGCTGCCTTATTACGACGAGTTTCCCGGCGCCCCGTACAACACGGTGATCGGGGGCGCAAGTCTGTGGGCGATGACAGGCAAGAAGCCGGCCGAGTACAAGGGCGTCGCAAAATTCTTCGCCTGGCTGTCCCGCGCGGAAGTACAGGCGGACTGGCACCAGCGCACCGGTTACATCCCGCTCACCGTTGCCGCATACGAACTCACCCGCAAGCAGGGCTTCTACGACAAGCAGCCCGGTGCGCTCGCCGCGATCCGCCAGCTCACCCGCCGCACCGAACCCTACAGCAAGGGCGTGCGCCTTGGTGACTTCGTCAAGATCCGCGCCGTGATCGATGAAGAACTCGAAGCCGTCTGGGCGCAGCGCAAGACGCCCAAGGAGGCCCTCGACGAGGCGGTGGATCGGGGTAACGCGCTTCTGCGGGCATTCGAGCGCACGAACAAGCGCTGATCCCGCTTCACCGGAGCCGGGCGTGCGCGTGACGTGCTTCACGCTGCTTCGTAAGCAATTGCAATAACCGGTCTTCGGCGTAACAATTCCTTACGCTTGCCACGCCCCCTGCGGCGTTAATCTGAATGCACGTCGCGCAATCCGCCCGATAGCACAAGGACCGACAGGAGATTGACCATGAATCGCATCACACTGAGCATCGTTCTTGCCGCACTCGCCGCACCGGCCTTCGCCCAGGCGCCCGCGCGCGACCCCGCCGCCACCCCGGGCGTGGACAGGCGTCAGGAAATCCAGCAACGCCGCATCGAGAAGGGCGTGAATTCCGGCCAGATAAACGAACGTGAAGCGGCAAGACTGCAGAAAGGTCAGGCGCGCGTCGAAAGAATGGAGGCAAAAACAAAGGAAGACGGCGTCGTGACCAAACAGGAGCGCGCCCGCCTTCAGCACGCAGAAAACGCCCAGAGCCGCCATATCGCCCGGGAAGCGCACGACCGTCAGCGCGTCGGCAAGAAATAGTCCGCCTTGTGGCAACCCCGCCTCGAGAGCGGCTAGGGAAGCTCTGATCAAGTCCCGATTGTGCAACGGATCGAACAGAGCATCCCTCTGGAGTGGGGGATATACAAGGGGGCAATGCCCCCTTGTTCCGATACTCCCTAGAACGGCAGTACCGCCTCCGGCTTTATCGCGAGCAGTTCGCGTCGGAATGATTCCTGTATCCGGACAAGCGCCGCCCGGCCCTCGCCTTCGAAGCGCAGCACGATGATCGGCGTGGTATTGGAAGCACGTGCCAATCCGAACCCGTCCTCGTACTCGACGCGCACGCCATCGAGTTTTATCACGTCGCGCGCCCCGGGAAACGCACCGCGTTCGGCGAGCTGCGCGATCAGGCGATGCGGCTCGCCTTCGGCGAGCTGCCATTGCAGCTCGGGCGTGGAATCGCTCTCGGGCAGCGCATTCAGCACCGCACTCGGATCGTTCGAGCGCGAAAGTATCTCAAGCAGCCGCGCACCCGCATACTGGCCGTCGTCGAACCCGTACCAGCGCTCGCCAAAGAAAATGTGTCCGCTCATCTCGCCGGCCAGGGGCGACTTGCGTTCCTTGAGGCGTGCCTTGATCAGGGAATGCCCGGTCTTCCACATCGAGGGCACCCCGCCGTGCGTGCGAATCCAGGGCGCGAGATGCCGGGTGCACTTCACGTCATAGACGATTTCCGCACCCGGATTTCGCGACAGCACATCGGCCGCAAACAACATCAGCTGGCGGTCGGGATAGACGATGCGCCCGTCTCGCGTCACCACGCCAAGCCGGTCGCCGTCGCCATCGAACGCGAGCCCGAGTTCGGCGCCGTGCTTCTGGACTGCGGCAATCAGATCGACCAGATTTTCCGGACGCGACGGATCCGGGTGATGGTTCGGAAAGCTTCCGTCGACCTCGGAGTACAACTCGATCACCTCGCATCCGAGCCTTCGGTACAACTCACCCGCGGTGGCACCGGCCACGCCGTTGCCGCAGTCGATCGCGATTTTCATCGAACGAGCGAGGCGTATGTCGCCCACGATGCGCGCGAGATACGCCTCGATCACGTTCTCCGTGCGCAGGCTGCCACTGCCCGATGCGAACCGGCCCTCTTCGAT
>CAMBSA010000163.1 GCA_945869935.1 Bordetella parapertussis
CAGCAGGGCAACACGTGGAGACATCATGGGATCAATTTCGGTGGAACAGTTTCTCGAGCACCCGGACAGGGTGCTGTCCGATGCTCAGCTTGGAGAGATCGACATCGTGACCAGGGACGACGAACCGGTGTTAATGGCAGTACCCATGGGACAGAGTCTCGACAGCCCGGGGGTGCGAATGGAACTCGCCATGTCCCTGTTCGATCGCGATCAGGTGAGCGTCGGCGTGGCGTCACGAATCGCCGGGCTGTCAATCCGCGAGACCATCGACGAGCTCGGCCGGCGAGGCATACCTGTGGCGCGCTACACCGGAGACGAATTTGCGGAAGAGATGAAATATGTCCGCAGCCTTGCTGATCGCCGATAGCGGTCCGCTCATCGCACTGGCACGGCTGGATCTGCTTCATTTGCCGGGTCGCTATTTCGAAACGGTCCTTGTCCCTTCCGTAGTTTGGGACGAAATCATGCGCTAGCCGGGGGATGACGAGACGCCGCTCCTTCGCTTTAGCAATCGTTCGGTCGCTGGAGGTGTGAGATTCCGGTTGACACCTACGCCTTGAAAGACCCCCGCAAGGATCAGGGACTGACCTGGAGAAATGGATGAGAGCCATCAAACTCACTGCCCGCATCGACCAGAACCATCGCCTTGAAATCCAGTTGCCCGACACAGTTCCTGAAGGCGACGCCGAAATCATCGTCCTGTTCCCGTCAGACGTCCCGAGTGAAGCCCGCCGCCGTAGCCATCTGAAGGATCTGTTTGAGCAGCTTGCCCTCACCAATCACCCGGGGCGCTCCGCAGCGGAGATAGATCGTGAACTGGCCAAGGAAAGAAACGGCTGGGGCCAATGATGTGTCGCACCCATCCACGCAGTCGGACGGCACCCGACAGTCAGCACGAAGCCCTGAACTCAAAGGGATTGAGACTTTGGTTTGGTTGTTGTTACTGCTTGGGTGCTGCGTCAGCACGAAGCCCTGAGCTCAAAGGGATTGAGACCCCCCCGACAAGCAGGACCTGCGAAGGCTCAGAGATCCAGCCAGACTCTCAGTAATGCGCTGACCGCTTCCAGTTCGACGGAAGTCACCGCGCCGATGCGGTTCGCCAGTCGAGTCAAGGGCAGGCTCATGATCTTGTCGATCATCACTTGCGAAGGGACAGCAAGACCGTTTGAAAGGGTGGGATCGATCCGCACACGCAGTCTGGAATCCACGAGGTGCGAGGACAGCAGGCAAACGGTAACTGTCGGAGGCGATGCGTTGAAATCATCCCCTTGCACGATGATCGCGGGTCTGACTTTCCCAAGAAAACCCGGCGGATTGCAGTAATAGAGATCGCCCCGCTTCACCGATCAGGCCAGTCCAGGTAATCCTGCCAATCATCGTCCTTGTCTGCCGCGCGCAACACCACGAGTTCGTGCATGGGATCCACCGCGGGGCGCGCAGACTGAGCGCGTACCGTGGCAATAGTCTTGCCGGCGCTCTTCAACGCAACCGATTCACCCTTCTGCAGCGCTTTCAGCGCTTTGGGCGACAGCGTGCTTGCATCAATGGTGGCCATGAGAGTCTCCGTCTGCGGAGAATTATACCTGCGGCCTGTTTCACGGCCCATCTCCGGACCGTCGCTCGCGCGCATCGGTCCGCGGCGACTTGATTTGACACTCCCCGAAGAATGAACCGCGTCGCCTCGTGCATCGTCAGCACGAAGCCCTGAACTCAAAGGGATTGAGGCCGTGCTCCGTGTTATATCAGTAGTTTTATCGAAATCACCCGCTTTCAATCGCGGGTGCTGGGGTTTTTCCGAAGAAAGTTGAAGATTTTTGGACACTCAGTCTTCCACCAGCGTCGTCTTCCTCCAGCGCTTCAAGGCCGGCAGCGCCGCGCCGATAGCGAGCAGCAGCGCCGCCGCGAGGCACACCGCCGAGATCGGCCGGGTGACGAAAAAGCTCCAGTCGCCTTCGCCCGCGATCAGGCTGCGGCGCAGGTGCACCTCCAGCAGCGGGCCAAGCACGAAGCCGAGCACCAGCGGCGCGAGGTCGTGACCTGAGCGGCGCAGCAGGTAGCCGAGCACGCCGAAGCCCGCCATCAGGTAGAGGAAGAACACCGAGCCGGTGGTGCCGTACACGCCGATCACGCAGAACATCAGGATCAGCGGGAACAGCGGGAACAGCACGCCGTAGGGAATGCGCAGCAGCTGCACCCAGATGCCGATGAGCGGCAGGTTGAGCACCAGCAGCATCACGTTGCCGATGTACATGCTCGCGACCACGCCCCAGAACAGCGCCGGGTTGTTGGCGATGAGCAGCGGGCCGGGCGCCACGCCCTGCACGATCAGCGCGCCGAGCAGGATGCCGAGGATCACGTTGGGCGGAATGCCGAGGGTGAGCAGCGGGATGAAGGCGGAACTCGCCGCCGCGTTGTTCGCCGCTTCCGGGCCGGCGACGCCTTCGATCGCGCCATGGCCGAAGCGCTCGGGTATCGCCGACACTCTCTTTTCCACCGCATACGACGCGAAGGATGCGATCACGCCGCCCCCGCCCGGCAGCAGGCCAAGCAGGAAGCCGAGCGCCGAGCCGCGCGCGATCGGCCAGCGGCTTGCGCGCCATTCCGCGAGGCTGGGCAGGATGCGCTGGATCTTGCCCTCGATGATGCTGCGCGTGACGTTCTGCTCGAGGTTGAACAGGACTTCCGACACGCCGAACAGGCCCACGATCAGCGTGATCACGTCCATGCCGTCGATGAACTGCGGCGCATCGAATGTAAAACGCTGCACGCCGAGCGCGAGCTTGAATAGCGCATGGCAGATGCCCGATCCCGCAACCGCATAGGCGATCGATCGCGGCCACGACTGTTTGCCGATTGCGACGAACACCGCGAGCAGGAAGGCAAAGGTCGAAAGCAGAAAGCCCGCGGGTTCGAGCAACGCAATATAGAGGAGCAGCGCGACGATCACCGTGATCTGTCGCCCGGGCAAGGTCCACGGCGCCACGGACGATTCACGACGGCGACGCATCACGGTGTACAGCCCGTCACCAATCGCCACCACCGCCATCAGCACACCGAGACAAAAGGCGAGCAGCCCCGCGCCGGGCTCATCAAGCGTGCCCATGCCGAGCGCGCGTGCCTGCAGCGCGATGAACACGCCGAGTGCGCCCCAGAGGGCGCGGGTGATGAGGGTTTCAGTTACGGGGAATGATTCATCCGATTATTTGCGGTCTCAGCGCACTGTTCGAGGTAGCTTGAAGAGAGAAGACTGCCGTCATCCGGCAGGCATGGACTCAAGCTGCTTCGCGGACTTCGCGAGGCCCTTCAGGATTGCATCGAGCACGTACTGCGGAAATCCCTTGGGCAGATTCTTCTGGACCGCGGCAATGACGCCGGGCGTCGCGGCCAGAACATCCTTTATAAGCGGCTCGGCATTTTCACCCACGCCGCATTGTGCGGCCATGGCGTTGAAGTGCCTGCGCTGGATGGTCTTCAGCAGGTAGTGCTTGTTCTTGCCGCGCACCGACATGGCGAGCTTTGCGTTTTGCAATGAAATCCTGTTGGGCCCTTCGCCGATGACGGGCCAGATCGACAGCACATCGTAGAGCGGCGTCAGTTGAAAACGGCCCTGACTGAGTATTCGAATGCTGAAATTCTTCGCGTGCCCGTCCGTGGCGGCAAGCATCCAGAACAGAAGCTGGGCCTTGAGCAGGCACGCCAGATCGGCATCGCGATTGACCGAGCCTCGCAGGATCCGCGCGATGTCGAGCAGGCCCGGGCCGCGTTCGCTCTCGTACTTCATCGAGGAAGGCGTGGCGGTGGCCTGGCAGAAATCTTCCTGCACGAGGCGCAGCCAGTACTTCCCGCTCGAGTGGAGCTGCCGGTCGAATCGTTCCACCACCAGCACCTTCTGCGAACCGAACCGCCCGATCTCGCAGTTGGCCACAGGCAGGCCGTAGGCGCGCAAAATCCGCGCGCACAGCCATTCGTTCTCAACCGACGTTCGCATGTCGGCCTGCATCCCGCCCACCCGTCCGAGCGGCAGCTTGAAGATGTGCGTCGTGGGCGTGGCCCCCCGCGGCCGGCACCATTTGCCCTCGTGCTTGAGGAAGGCGGTTTTTTCCTGGGCGCCCGCGATCGAAATCCGCAAGTCATCATCCGCAGGACGTGACGCCACAGACGTTGGCGCTACCGTGTGAATCAGGGCGCGCTCGACCTCGGCCTCGGAGAGCGGGACCGCATCGATCGCACGCACGCCCTTCGGTTGCTCACCTGATGGGAGCAACTGCACCGCACCGACGCAATCGCGCCCGATCGCGGCAAGAAGATCAAATGCGTCGCGCGAACCGGTATGAAAGCGTTCCTGGACCCGCTTGCGGATGAGATCGGCATCGGGCAGCAGGTTGTCGAAATAGCACTCGACGGGCCGGCCCTTGATCGAGCCCCGGTCGAGACTGAACGGCAGGGAAAGCGACAGCGGACGTCCCTCCTCCGACTCGACCCAGGTCGGGTCGTACTGGAACTCCGTCTCGCCCCGGGCAGGAATGCGCCACTCCCCGGCGAGCTTGCCGTTCGCCCACACCGAGAGTGCGCGTGCTTGGGATCGTCTGCCCATCCCTACCACTCCGTCCGGGATGATGCCTTCGGGGCCGGTCGATCCTGGATGACCAGTTCCAGGCCGAGCAGATTGGCAAGCGCGAGGAGCCGGTCGACCGTGAGCGTGCCGGGGGTCGCTTCGATCTCGGACAGGCGGTTCTGGCTGATCGCCAGCTTGGCGGCCAACGCGCTCTGCGAGAGCCCGGAGGCGCGCCTGCGCGTCGCGAGGATTTGTCCCAGTTGAGCGCCATGGGTGAGGATCTGCTTCATGTCTGCACACTTATCGGCATTAGCGATAAACAGGATATATCGGTTTAAGCGATAAATGTCAAATATCGCTTATGTCGATACCGGCACACCCGTGGACCGGCGCCGACAATCGACCACCGCGCGGCGGCCGTGCTCGTAGTGATCGGACGCAGGTAGGTGTGCATCGCAATCGCCACGCCCTCCTGCCAGACGCCCTTCGCCGCGAGGCATTGGATGCCGAGCTTGCAACTATCCGATTTTTTGTAACATTGTGAATAGTCATTGGGCGGTATGGGTCGATGGCAATACCCGACTCACTTTTCTATTTGAAGGCAAGGACGCGATCCTTGTCGATTATCAGGACTATCACTAGGAGCACGACATGGCGCGCATGCACAATCCGCCGCATCCCGGCGAAATCCTCCGGGAGTTTTTCCCCGAGGGCATGACGGTGGAAACCTTTGCGCAACGTCTGGGCGTGTCGCGTGTGCAGGTTTCCCGTATTCTGAACGGGCGATCGGGGATCTCGGCGGACATGGCGATCCGTATCGGCCTGCTCACGCGCACTACACCCGAATCGTGGCTCGCGGGACAAACGAAATGGGACCTGTGGCAAGCCTCGCAGAAGCCCCTCCCGGCGGTTCAGCCCTTCCAGCGCGCGGCATAGACAAACCGGGATTTC
>CAMBSA010000164.1 GCA_945869935.1 Bordetella parapertussis
ATGCTCGATGCGGAGTACTTGATGATCAGCGGCGGCGTGATCCCCGGGGGCAACTGCCGCACCTGCGGCTGCACCGCCGCCACCACCTGCGCAAGCGCCGTCTGGATGTTGGCACTCGGCTGGAAGAACACCTTCAGAACCGACACACCGGAGAGCGAGCGGGATTCGATGTGTTCGATGTCGCTGACGGTCGTGGTGAGGCCGCGCTCGGTCTGCCCCGCGATGCGCTGCCCCATTTCCTGCGCCGACAGACCGTTGTAGGTCCAGATGATGCTGACCACCGGAATGTCGATCTCGGGGAAAATGTCGGTCGCCATCTTCATCAGCGCAAACGGCGTGGCCAGCAGGATCAGCATCGCCATCACGATGAAGGTGTACGGTCGGCGCAGGGCGAGAGCGACGACGGAAAAGCCCGAATTGGCGGCCGACGGGGGGGCGGACGGAGGGGACGGAGTCATAAGAGGCGCATTCTAACGGGGCTTGCGCGAGAAGCCTGTCACTGCCCTGTCAAGGTGCGGCAAGGCGATTCCGGTGCATTCCAGAATCCGGAATCACGACGATGCCGCCCGGGTGATGAGCCCGCACGGATGCCGGCGTTCACCGCCGCCAACAGAATGCTTTCGCATCCTTGCGCTTACCTGCTAGCGTTGGCGCGTGTTGCGATCCAGGCACCGCCTGATCCACCTTCCAGGAGACAAGATGATCCCCTACCGGACACCCGCGATTCGACGCGCACTGTGCGCGTTCGCCCTGACGCTCGGCCTGTCGATCCCCGCCGGCGCTCTCGCACAGAGCTGGCCCGCCAAGCCGGTCACCATCGTGGTTCCCTTTCCGCCGGGAAGCGGCCTTGACCTTCTGGCGCGGGTCATTGCCGAAAAGCTCGCCGCAAAAACCGGGCAGCCTGCCCTGGTCGACAACCGTCCCGGCGTGGGCGGACTCGCTGGCGCAAACTTCGTCGCCCGGTCGACACCGGACGGGCACATGCTTCTCGCCGTGCCCAATACCATCGTCATCGCGCCGCATCTGCTGGCCAAGGGCATCGCGGGAGGCGTGGACGTGATGAAGGATCTCGCGCCGGTCATCCTCGCCGCATCCACCCCGATGGTTCTCGTGGTGAATCCTGCGCTTGGCGTCAGGTCGGTAGAGGAACTGCTCGCCCTCGCACGAAAACAGCCGGGCCTTCCCTACGCATCCGCAGGTAACGGCACGCCGATGCACATCGCCGGCGAACTGTTCAAGAAGGCCGCCTCGGTGGACATGTTGCACGTTCCGTACAAGGGGACCGGGCCTTCGGTGGCCGATACGCTGGGCGGCCAGGTAAAGGTGCTGTTCGTCGGTGCGGGCGGCGTCGCGCAGTACCTGCGCTCGGGAAAATTGCTTGCCATTGCGGTCACGGAAAAACGGCGCTCGCCGCTGTTCCCGGACCTGGCGACGTTTTCGGAACTCGGCATCAGCGGCGCTGACGTCGATACCTGGTTCGGCCTGCTCGCACCCGCGGCCACGCCGTCCGCCCTGATCGCCCGGATCAACACCGAGATCAACAGCGCCATCGCCCTGCCGGATGTTCGCGAGCGCCTGAGGACCGCCGGGGTGGATGTTCGCGGCGGAAGCCCGGAGGCCCTGGGTGCCGAGATGCGCGAGGACCATGCCCGCTACGGGCGGATCGTCCGGGATTTCGGCATCAAGGCGGATTGACCGGCGCGTCTCCGCGCTCGAATCCGGACAGAACTGAACGCCAATCGCCCGCGATCAGGCGCGGGCTATAGGGTTTATCAAGAAATGTTCAACATTTCTCCCGGGAACCCCGTGCCCCGCACGCTTCAGCCCGGTGCCTGGTACTGGACCCGGTCCGGATCGGAAATCGGATAGGCAAGCGCCTCGCGGCCAGGCAGCGGGCGCACGCCCTCCCGCTGCGCGAGGAATGCGCCAGACAGCAAGCGCCGTGCCTTGAGCACGTCCCGGTCGACGTTGAACAGGAACTCCGCGGATCGCGATTCCGCGAGATCGCCGAGGCTCTCGCAGATCGCGCGATCCTCGCCGGCAACCGTCAGGTAGCGCGCATGGTAATACTCCGCCCAGAGCCGTTCGCAGCGTTCGCGCTGCTCAGTCGTGCGGGCGATCATGGTGATGGTGCGAAAGGCGCGGCAGCTGCGCTCATCGATCGGCGTGACATAGAAGCGGATTGCAAGCGGCCCGGTGTCCTGTCCCGGCGAGGTGGGGATCGTATACAGGCAGGGCAGCGTGTAGGGCTCGCCGCTCCAGTCGCTGAACAGATGACCGTGATGGATGTGCCCGCCCGAGCCGTCCACAGCGATGCTTCGCAGTCCCTTGGGCGTCTCGAGGATTTTCATCCGCCGCTCCTCCAGCGGGATCGGCGCGGACTTGAGCGCACCGCCGGTCCATTTGTCGCGGGTTACGCCCTGTGAATTGCTGTGCAGGACCACCGCGTGATAGGCGTCGTTGCCATCCATCGCCTGCAGCCAGTTGCACTGCCATTCCTGCACCTCGATGCGAAACGAGGCAAAGCCCTCGGGGCGCACGAACTCCTCCGGCAGGCAGTCGTCAAGCGGCGGCGGCGGGAATTTGCCGACCTCACCGATGTAGGCCCAAAGAAAGCCCGCGCGATCCTCCGCCGGATACGCCTGGATGCCGACTTCGCCGAGCAGCCTGGAATCGTCCGGCTCCCACGGGATCTGGGTGCAGCGTCCGCTGCCATCGAAACGCAGTCCGTGCCAGGCGCACTGGAGCTCGCCGCCGAGCACGCGTCCGGCGGAGAATTTCGCCGCGCGGTGCGGGCACTTGTCGCGCGCCACGCAGGGCTTGCCGTCCTTGTCGCGCCAGGCGACCAGCCGCTCACCGAGCGCGATGAATCCCACCGGCTTTGCGGCCGGGACCGCCTCGGATGCGAGCACCGGATACCAGTAGTTGCGTATCCCGAGATCCATTCCCCTGGGTATATCCCGCGCCAGATACTCCACCCCGCGCTGGCTCTCCGCCTTGCCCAATGCCATGACCCCTCCTCCATTTGATGCCCATCGCACGTGTGAATCGGCCGCCCCGTCGCCGCATGACTCCGCGGCATGAATTCACCCCGGAAGTATAAGGCGCGGGCAAGCGCTCCGCGTAGAATCGCCGCGACCCTCAGGGAGGCAGACAATGAGCAGCGACGCGTGGACCGCGCACTTCACCTCGATCGGGCAAGGCCGGATCCATCATGTCGAAGCGGGTGACGGAGAACCCCTGGTGCTGCTGCACGCAACCGGAAGCTCCGCTTTTCAGTGGCGTCACGTGATGGAGCCGCTCGCCCGGAAATGGCGCGTGCTCGCGCCCGACATTCCCGGGCACGGAGACTCCGCACCGATCACCGCGCATGCGTCCATTCGCGACCACGCGCTTGCGATTCTCGACTGGATGTCGGCACTGGGCCTCGATCGGCCCGCACTTTCGGGCAATTCGGTGGGCGGCTGCATCTGCCTCAGCCTTGCGAGCGAATTCGCCGAACGCATATCGCGTGCCGTGTTCGTGGAGACCCCGCTTCGGACCGACGCCCAATGGGCGGCCGGGTGGCCGTCGGCGGAACGCTATTTCAACGAGGTCAGCACGCCGATCGACGTGTTGAAGACCCGCTTCCGGGAGGTGTCGCCCGAACTGCACGAGCGCTGGAACATCGACCGCAACAAGGCCGGCGCGCGCAACATGATGGATGCCGTCCGGGCGATCCGGAAATTCGACGCGATCGAAGCGCTCGGAAAGCTGCGCGTTCCCTGCGCGGCGATTCTGGGCGAGCGCGGCCCGGTGAAGGATGGCCTGCCCCTGTGGCGCGACGCCCTGCCCGCCGGGCGCGTGGTGGAAATCGCCGACGCCGGCCACTTTCCGATGATCGAAGCACCGGGGGCGTTTTCGGCGGCGCTGGCCCGCCTGCTGATTGACTGACAGCTGCGGAACCCAATCCTCGCGGATGACGCGTCTGCTCCAAGCCCCTGTGCCACGAGCATTACGGGCAAGACCGATCCCGATGACGCAGTCTGCCCCGTCCCGCCAGCGCACGCCGGCGACGCCAACCCGCCTACCGGCGCCCGTCTGCGCGCAGGATGAGCGACGCAAGCGGTTCGCGATCCGTGCGCACCGCGTCCGGGGCCGCGTGGCCGATACGGAACATGTGCTGCAGAACCCGCTCACCCACGCCGCATACGCGTGCGGCGTCGGCGCGCGTTTGCGGCACTTCGACCAACTGGCTCACCGGCTGGATGCGCAGGTCATAGCGCTTGGCGATCAGCGCAATCCGCAGGTACGCCTCGCCTGTCTGCAACTCGTCGACACGGCGGTCGCCCTTGGTGCTGAGGACTCCCACCAGAGGCGCACTCGACAGGCGCGCCGCGTCCGACTGTCCCACCCGATTCGCCACCGGGAGGTGTTCGAGTGCAAGCTGGCCGAGCTTGGACAACAGCCACGAGGCACCGAACAGGTCCCGGCTGAGCCAGCCCGATATTTCCTGGCGGTAGCCCGGGTCGGCAAACAGATGGGCATCGGCTTGAGTCTCGATCTGCGCGAGACTCGACAGGACACCGGTGTCGCCAATGAGATGCAGCGCCACCTCGCCGATCTGAAAGGCGTTGTACAGGCTCTTGCGGTCCGCATCGCTCACCGGACGCGCAGGCTCGAACATCCGGTGACTGGTATGGCGCAGCGTCATGTAGCGCAGCAGGTGACCGGCCGCATCGTCGCGCTTGGGACCGTCGCGCTCCACCGTGATCCGCGCCACCAGGCTTTCATTGTTCATGACAGGGAAGTGGCGCACCGCGGTGCCATAGCCCGCGTAGTCCGCCGCGATGCGGATGGATTCGATCGCGCAACCGAGCGAAATGAACATCTCGCGCCGGTCGCGATCGGCCACGCGCAGCCATTTGTCGACATCCGCGAACAGATCGACCTCGGACTCGCCGACCACGAACTTCCACGGCTGGCGGTTGTGGCTGGAGGGCGCAAGGCGCGCGTAATAGACCAGCCGCTCCATCGGGTGCGCCGGCAACGGTTCGTCGGACATATACCAGCCATCGGACATCTTCGGTCCGGCCGCGAGGCTCATTATTGAATCTGTCATGATTTTCAGTCTCCTGATGGAAACTGTAGATCGTCTTCGCAGCGCGGATTTGATCCTGAACAAATTGATCCTGAACAAATGACTCCGCCGCAGGGCATGGCAGCAAGCCAGGAACCTCCCTCAATCGCGTGAGATCCCCGCTTTCACCGTAGACGGGGCAAGCTGCCGGCGCGCCTCGTCGCGTACATGCCTGCGGAGGCGCGAAGGACCGATGTCGTGTTGATAGAGGTTCTCTGTCGCCGGCCAGGGCGGCATTGCCTCCAGCATGACCTTGTCCTCCAGAACGATCGCCCAGTTGTACTGCTCCAGCTTGGTGTTGAACATGAAGCGGAACAGGTCGCCCTCCCAGCC
>CAMBSA010000165.1 GCA_945869935.1 Bordetella parapertussis
GTGGGATAGGCGAAGTTCACGCGCTCGATGCGGATCTCACCGCGCAGGCGCGCGGGCAGCACCAAAGGCGATGCGGGCGCGCGAATCCCGGGTTCGGTTTCGAGCAGGTCCATCAGGCGTTCGGTCGCACCCGCGGCACGCTGTATCTCGCCCCAGATCTCCGAGACGGTGCCCGCGCCGCTCGCCACCACCGCCGCGTAGAACACGAAGGCCGAGAGCTGGCCCGCAGTGAGGCGGCCGGCGATCACGTCATGCCCGCCCACCCAGAGAATCAGGCCTACCGCGCAGAAGCCGATCAGCATCACCACCGCGATCAGCGAGGCCTTCACCGCGATCCGCCGCACGCCCGACGTGTAGGCCGCTTCCGCGTGGTCGCCAAAGCGCTGCCGGTCCGCATCCTCGTGGGCGTAGGCCTGCACCGTTCGCACCTCGTGGATCGCCTCGTCCGCGTAGGCCGACACATCCGCCACGCGGTCCTGGCTTTCGCGCGAAAGCCGCCGGACTCGGCGGCCGACAATCAGGATCGGAATCAGCACCGCCGGCACGCCCAGCACGATGAAGGCGGCAAGCTTCGGGCTGGTGATGAACAGCAGCACCGCCGCGCCCACCATCATCAGCAGGTTGCGCAGGAACATCGAGATGCCGAAGCCGATCACCTGCTGCAACTGCGTGGTGTCGTTGGACAGGCGCGACACCAGTTCGCCCGAACGCGCGGTGTCGAAGAACGAGGGCGAGAGCGTGAGGATGTGCGAGAACACCGCCCGACGAAGATCGGTGACGATGCGCTCGCCGGTGGTCATCATCAGGTAGAAGCGTGCAAACGTCGAAAGCGCAAGCAGGCAGGCAAGCGCCACCACCGCCGCGAGCGCGCCATCCAGCATTTTCGGATCGCCGCTCGCAAAACCCGAGTCCACCACATGCCGCAGGCCCTGCCCGAGCGCGAGTACGCAGCCGGCGGCTATCAGCAGCGCGACCAGCGCAACCGCAAGGCGGGACTTGTACGGAACAAGATAGGACACCAGCCGGCGCAACTGACCGGGATGCGCGCGTGGAGGTTTTTCGCCAGGAAGACCGGATGCAGGCATCGCCCAAGTCTATCGACTCCCGCGCCCGGGCGGACGGCGCGCTAGCGAACGCCCCGAGGCAGAACTCCCTGCGTCGGCCTGCGCAGCGGCTTGCGGCGCGTGCGGGACGCGCCGGATCAGGTAGGCTCCCCCGTCGCATCGAACCGTGACCATAATTCAACCGTCGAATCGAACTAATCGCGAAACGTGTCCTTCCACCCGAAAAGCCTGCCGCGCCACTTTCCCTGTCCCTGCCAGAGCAAAGCGGATGACCCGGCGCCGTACAGCGCCTGCTGCCAGCCCTGGCATACAGGCCTCGCCGCGGGAACATCCGCTCCCACGCCGGAAATTCTCATGCGCTCGCGTTACAGCGCCTATGTCGTGGGCGATATCGCCTATCTGCTCGCGACCTGGCATCCGTCCACCGCGCCCGGCGATCTCGACCTCCCGCCGGTGAAATGGATAGACCTCGATGTTCGTCACTGCGAGGAAGCGGGCGACGCGGGCGTGGTGGAGTTCGTCGCGCGCTGTCGCGTGAACGGCCGCGCGCAGCGCATGCACGAGATCAGCCGCTTCGTGCGCGAGGAAGGCCGCTGGTACTACATCGACGGGCAGATGTTCGAGGACGACTGATCGGAACGGTGCGCCGCATACGGAGCTCAGCGACCTGGGGACTCGCTGATCAAGTCCAATTTCGAGGCTTGAAGGTTCAGCGTTCCCTCTGAGATGGGGGAGTTACGAGGGGGCGTGCCCCCTTGTTCAGTGGCTCCCTAGGCGCTTCGCAGCCTGAATACCCGTATCAGCCAGATCGCGAGCATCGGCAGCGCGAAGCTGATGATCGTCGCGGTCACCAGCAGGATGCCGAGTTCGCCATAGTCGGCCGGCGTGGTCACGAGGCCGGTCTTCGCATTCTTCACTTCGCGTGTCACGGTGAACAGCTTGTTAAGGTACTGCGTGCCGAGTTGCGCCGCCGAGAGCGCGAGATTGGTGAAGGAGGCCATCACCGCGAAGAAGGTGGCCTTCAGCCGCTGGGGTGCGGAGTTGGCGATCCAGGCGAGCATCGGGATCATCGCGATCTGGCCGAGCGGCGATTCGAGCGCGGTGTCCACCAGTGCGATGAAGCGCGCGTCCACCACGCCGCCGGTGTGCGCCGCGGTCCAGTGGTGAACGCCGTAATACATCGCAAGCGTGGGCAGGGTGAGGAAAGTGCCCACCACCGTGAGGAACCCGACGATGTAGGAAATGGGACGCTCGGCCATGAAGCGGCGGAACACGAACATGCCGGCGAGCGTGAGCACGCTTGCGATCAGGGACAGCAGCGCGAGGAACTGCTGGTCGAACTTCAGCTCGTCGATCATCCACCAGGTCGAGCCTGCGCCCGGCCCTGGCACCGCGCGGAACACGAAGATCACGATCGCGGTGCCGATCAGCACACGCCGCGCATCCGGGTCGAGTTCGCGGGTGAGCTGCGCGATCAGGAAGAGCACGATCGTCATCGATACGAGAAATACGATCTCCTGCGCGTACGCCACGCGGCCCAGGCCCAGCGCGAGCGACACCGCCGCGAACGCCAGACCGCCGCCAAGAATCCACCAGTTGATCGGCGGTCGTTCCACAGCGCGGTCGAGCATCGCCGAGATTTCCGCCTTCGCATGTCCGAGCTTCGCCAGCCGCCCATGGTCGCGACGCCGCAGCCAGGTGGCGAGCACCACGCCCGCCACCGACACCAGCGGAATGATCAGGGCGAGTTCGTAAATGCCGCGATACGCTGCGGCCCGCATGTCCTCGGAGAGCTTCGCCACGCCATCGAGCAGGAGCACGTTCACCGCCGAAACGATAAGACTGCCGCCGATGATCGCCACCCGCCCGAGCGTCTGCATGGTGGTGTGCATCAGCCGCAGCTGTTCGGGTGACACCGGTTGGCCGTTGTCGTCCACATGCGGCACCGCCTCCACCGTCATCGCGTCGGCCACCACGTCCTGCACCACATAGCCCACCGGCGCGAGCAGCGCGGCGAGCACGTACCAGGCCTCGATCGGCATCATCGCGGCCATCGCATCCGTGTGACCGAGCAGGCCGACCATGATCAGCAGGCTCGCCGCAATCAGCGATGCACCGAGATACACCAGCAGCGATTTCCAGCGCCAGATCAGGTCCACCAGATGCCCGAGCGGCATCTTGAGCGCCCAGGGCAGGCCGCCCCAGAAACCGAGCGCGGCAAGGAATTCGGCGGACAGCCCGAGCCGTTCCTTTACGTAGAACACCCCGACGATGCCGGTGAGCCCCGAGATGCCGGCGGCGACATACACCATCAGCGGCGGCAGGTAGGACAGGCGCATCTGCCGCCCGAGTTCGAGGAAGTTGCGGTCGATCCAGCCATAAAGGGCTGCAGAAAATCGTGAAAGGCTCATGCGAATCCACGCCGGTGGGAGATCAGCGCGCAAGCCTAGCAGTACGCAAGCCGCGCGTCAGATTGATTCACTGTCCATGTATTCATGTGGCACGTGCACGCGGCGCTAGAATGTTGCCTTCCCGAGGAGGAAATACAACCATGAACGCCGTCGCGAGTCCATTGCGCCCCGATGCAAACAAGACCACCCTGCTTGAACGCGCCCGCGCGCTGCGGCCGCTGATCGACAAGTTCGGCCCGGCGCACGAAGCGCAGGGCGAGCTGGCCCCCGAAGTCGTGCAGGCGCTGCACGACGGCGATTTCTTCGGCATGTGGGTACCCAAGTCGCTTGGCGGCTACGAGACGTACCCTGTCGAGGCGCTCGAGGTGCTGGAGGAAATTTCGTATGCCCACGGCTCCACCGGCTGGGTGCTGATGGCAACCGCACTGTCCACCGGCACCGCCGGTGCCTTCGTCAGTGACGACTATGCGAAGAAGGTGTTCTCGTTCGGGCGTTTCCCCGTCGTCGGCGGCCAGGGCTCGCCCGGCGGCAAGGCGGTCGCCACGAAAGGCGGTTTTATCCTGAGCGGCGACTGGAACTACGGTTCGGGCGTGAAGCACGCGGATTTCATCCATACCGGCGCGGTAATTTATGAAGCCGACGGAAAACCGCGCACCGGCAAGAACGGCATGCCGGAGATCCGCGTGTTCGTGGTTCCGCGCGCGGACTTCACCTACGGCGCCAACTGGGACGTGCTCGGCCTGCGCGCCACCGGCAGCATCGATTATTCCTGCCGCGACGTGTTCGTCCCCGAAGGCGGCTCGCACATCACCGACGCCAATGTCCCCCTGCGCGGCGGATCGCTGTTTCGCCTCGGCATCCGCGGCCTGTCCACCATCTGCCATATCGGGTTCACGCTCGGCGTGGCACGCCGCACGCTGGACGAGATCGCGCTCATCGCGCAGACCAAGCAGAGCCGCCTGGGCAACCTCGCCGACAACCCGAGCTTCCTCGAGGACTACGGCACCGCCGAAGCCAAGGTGCGCTCGATACGCGCGCTGATTTTCGAGACCTTCGGCGATATCGAGACGACGCTGAAAGCGGGCGGCGAACCGTCCACGCGGCAGTGGACGCTTGCGCGGCTGTGCCTCAACCACGTCACCTGGAGCATGGCCGAGGTGACGAGCTTCGCCTTCTACGCAGGCGGCGGCACTTCGCTTCGCGAAGGCCCGCTGCAGCGGTGCTTCCGCGACATGCACGCCGCGACCCAGCACCTCACCTCCTCGCCCAAGATCCGCGCCGACTGCGCGCGCGAGCTCGCGGGGCTTGCGAAGGGCAAGGTCTGGGGCTTCATGGGGCTCGCCGACCCGGCCTGATCGTCCGGCAAAACTTCCACGATGCAGGCGATCGCCTGCGCAAGCGCGAATTGCCACCGTCTCCGGCGGTAACGCATACTTGCGCCCTTCATGAACACGCCTTCCACACTCACCGGCCGCCGCTTCGAGGTCCGCTACCGCATCCGCGCCGCATCGCTTGACGCCGCGCGCGAGACCGCCGCCGCACTCGCGCTCGAACAAAGCGTCGAGGTGCCGATGGAGGCGGTGTTCGATCAGGGCGTGCGCGATCACATCGTCGGCAGGGTGATCTCGGTCGAGCCCTCCACTGAAGGACGGTTCGACGTTCGCGTGGCACTCGCCACCGACACCACCGGCGACGATGTCGCGCAGACAGTGAACATGCTGTTTGGCAACAGCTCGCTGCTCGATCATGTGGAACTCGTCGATGCGGATCTGCCGGAGTCGCTCGTGCGTGCCTGCGGCGGGCCGCGTTTCGGCATCGAGGGCCTGCGACGGCTCACCGGCGCGACGGACCGTGCGCTCACCTGTGCCGCGCTGAAACCCCAGGGTCTGCCGGTGGAGGAACTCGCGCGCCTGTGCCACACCTTCGCCGC
>CAMBSA010000166.1 GCA_945869935.1 Bordetella parapertussis
GCTTCGCTCCTCGCAATGACCCTGATTTGCAGAAACGCCCGTGCACCATGCACGAAAGCGACCGCGGAACCTGCTGGTACTATTCGCTCGGCGCGCCGGCTGCCCTGCACTTCCTGCGCGCCCCCCTCATTTCAGGCCCGCCACCACGATGGAATTCAATCCCGATCCCCTCTTCTGGGTGCTGTGCACGATCGCCGTGCTGATGACCGGCGTGTCCAAGGGGGGCCTGGGGATCGCCGGCGGCCTCTCGGTGCCTATCCTCGCGCTGATCATGTCGCCGGTGCAGGCGGCGGCGATCATGCTGCCGATCCTGATCGTGATGGACTGGGTGGGCGTGTGGGCCTACCGGCGCGACTGGGACCGGAAGAACATGGCGATCATCCTGCCCGCGGGCATCCTCGGGATCGCGATCGGCTGGATCACGTTCAAGTACCTGAACGAGAACATGATCCGCATCATCCTCGGCGTGATCGCGGTGAGCTTCGTGCTGCATGCGATCTTCAAGCCGCAGGCCGCGCCCACCCAACCGTCCGCGATCAAGGGCTGGTTCTGGAGTTCGCTCTCGGGGCTCACCAGTTTCATCGCCCACTCGGGTGGCCCGCCCCTGTCGGTCTACATGCTGCCGCAGCGCCTTCCCAAGGCGGTGCACGTGGGCACCACGGTGATCTACTTCACCGCGATCAACCTGGTGAAGGTGATTCCCTACCTCGCGCTCGGCCTGTTCAACATGCCCAACATCACCACCTCGATCGTGCTCGCGCCGCTGGGTGCAGTGGGCATTCTGATCGGTATCTGGGTGCAGAAAAAGCTGCCGACGCTCTGGTTCTTCCGCGTGTCCTACGCCGCGCTTGCGCTCACCGGGCTGAAACTGCTCTACGACGGGCTCGTTCGGCTGTAGTTGTAGCCGCCGCACAGCAGAGCAGCACCCGACGCCGAGGCTGCAACTCCGGCAGGGCTATCGCGCAGCGGTGATGCCCGGAATCACCGGCGTCTCGGCGATGCGCGTCTGCAGCGCGGCCGCGATCCGTTCGTTGCGGTTGCCCTGGGTGCGCGCGAGTATTCGGCGCTCGATGTCGCGCGCCATCGGCGTGCCCTTGCGCGCGACGAGTTCGGTCATTCGCGTGACTTCGCGCACCGGAAAGGCCGACACCCCGCCGACCGCCGCCACAGCTCGATGTGCGAACCTTACTACGGCAATATCACCCTGCTTCAGATCATCCACGCCTCGACCGATGTAGGCGAGCGTCGACTCCGCACCGTTGGCAAGCGCATCGGGAAAGCGTACATCCGCATACACCTCGGCTTTGCCACGCAGGGACTCGGGCGTGCGTTCCCAGGCAAGGTACACGCCCTGTTCGACCCGCACATACACCTGCATAACCTGGCCGCTTGCACTGGTACCGCCAATATCGGTGCGATCGACCGGCGTGCCGGCACTCGAGGCAGGCAGGTCGACACTGGGCATCGGACCCGCCGCAGCGGGCGGCAGGCCGGTGATCGCCACCTTGTCCGCCTCGCGGTCAAACTCGAGCAACTGCGCAAAGCAGGCGAGCATCAGCACGAGGGTCAGCGCAACACACAGCAGGCTTGAAAGCTCGGTGGTGACCTTGCCGTCCACCTTGCGACTGACACTCATTCTCGATACCTCAAAGGAACAATCTTCGGTTCCGAATCGTATCCTCCGGCCAAGGCAATTTATACATCCGATCGCGCGCGCGCGCGTTTGCACCAGAAATACGCCGGAGTAATTGCCAATTTCAGCAATCCGAATGACCGCTTGCACGCATGAATTATCGCTCTGAAAATAGAAAAGTTCGCAATTCTTACCAAACTCGCCTTCACCACGCCGGGATTGCGCGCCTGAAATCGGACATGTCAGGCCAGTCGGGGCTTCAAGGGCTTCCTGATGAAACCGGGCTGGCGCCCGTCGCACACCGCCGCCGTTGCTGGCAACAGGCCGCCCCGGTGCGCTCGATATAAACTTGCGGGGAGAAGAAGTATGCAAAAGATCAGACAAGAATCAAGACCGCTTCGAACGGATCCGTGGAATGCCCGCCAAACGTAACGCATCGGATTTTCCCGAACCCTCGACCAACAGCTGGTTCAGCTTTCTTTCCATGACAGAAGCGGAGCTGGGTGGCCCGATTGCCGCTGCCGTGGCCGCGGGCATTGCGCTGATTCTGCTTTTTACGTTGCCAAAGGCAATGCCCTTGTGGCTGATGCTGTCGCCGGCGCTGGCATTTCTTGCCATCACGCTCTGGGGCTGGGTCACAAGCAACCGGCGGCTGCACGCCCTCGAGGATTACCCACTGTCCAGGATCGTTTCCGCACCTCAGGGTTACGTTCTGCTCGAGGGACACGCGGCGGGCTTTCCGGGCCAGCCGCTCGAAAGCCCGCTGACACAGTTGCCGTGTTGCTGGTACAGCTACAGCGTGGTGGAAGTGGATGACAACAGCCGTAACGGCTCAGCCCTGTCACGCGAGCACGACACCAGCGAATGGTCATTCATGCTGAACGACGGCACCGGGGACTGCGTCGTTGATCCTGTCGGCGCCCGGTTCGTCCCGGTCCGGATGCGCAAATGGCGACAGGGAAACTTCCACTACACCGAGCAACTGATCTACCCGGGCGACCCGCTCTTCGTACTCGGCAAATTCGCCGCCGCCGGGGCGACGGTGACGGAGCATGACATCGAGTTTCAGGTCGGACAGCGCATCGCCGAATGGAAAAAGGACATGCCGGCGCTCATCAAGCAATTCGACCTGAGCGGCGATGGCCAGTTCAGTTCAACGGAATGGGATCGGGTGCGGGCACAGGCCAGGCGCGACGTCGAGGACGAATTCGCCCGAAATCCTCCGCAGCCCCAGAACAACGTCTCAAGACCGGTTGACGGCCGCCCGTTCATCATCAGCGCGAGAAACAGGCGGCAAATGGTGACAGACGTGACGATCTGGGCATGGATTCATCTCGTCCTGTTTCTGCTCGGCATCACCGCCGTGGTCGCCTCGGCCTTCGGTCTCTGACCTCCGGTTGCCCCTCGTTCAATTCCTTTCGTTCAGGCTGAACCGAAGGCGGACCTGACATCCACATCCGCAATCTCCTGCGCATCGAACTCCAGCATCCGGGCGTCGCTGAAGCCGAACATGCGCGCGACCAGCGCGTCGGGAAATTGCTGGATGCGGATGTTGTTCACGTTGGCACTGTCGTTGTAGTACTCGCGCCGATCGGTAATCGCGTTTTCCAGGCCGGTGATGCGACTCTGCAGCTGCAGGAAATTCTGATTGGCCTTGAGTTCGGGATACGCCTCGGCGAGCGCGAAGACTTTCGCGACACCGAACCGCAACGCGCCTTCCGCGGGCCCGAGAGCGCCGATATTCCGGGCTTCCCGCGCCTGCGCCACCTGGCTCCTCGCCTCGCTTATGCGGACCAGCGTGGTCTGCTCGAATTGCATGTACTGCATGCACACTTCGACCAGCTTCGGAATTTCGTCATGCCGTTGCTTGAGGAGCACATCGATATTCGCCCAGGCAAGGGCAACATTGTTCTTCACCGTAACCAGGTTGTTGTAGAGCATGACAAGGTAGATCAAGAACATTGCAACGATCACCAGCAGGACGATCACGAAAGTGCCTAGTGCAGCCATGAACTTCTCCCTTGTGTCGATCGAGTCTAGCCCGACACGCAATGGGAGATTTTAAAGGCTGACACTGCAGCCTGCACACGGCTGAACGTATCTTCAGGCACGCATCAGATCAAGCGGCGCGAAGCGTCCGCGCAGCACGCCGGCGGAATCCGCGCCCCACAGGCGCTCGAGCACCGTCGCGTACAGGCTGCGAAAGTCCACGGTATGCACGAGATTGCCGTTCTCCAGCCGGTCCAGCCGCGGCGCCTCCCCGTACAGCCCGCCCTTCACCCGCCCGCCCAAGGCGAACTGAACGCCGGCGGTGCCGTGGTCGGTGCCGTTGGAGGCGTTTTCCGCGGCGCGGCGGCCGAATTCCGAGTAGCTCATCACAAGAGTCGAATCCCAGCGCCCGAGTTCGACAAGCGCCGCGCGCAAGGCAATCACTCCCTCGGAAAACTGGCGCAACAGGTTGGCGTGCGTGCCCGGCTGGTTCTGGTGGGTGTCGAAACCGTTGAGGCTCAGGCGGATCGTCGCCACCTTCGCGCCGCTCGCCAGCACCTGCATCGACGCCTTCACCGAGTTGCCGAACTGGGTTTGCGGGAACACGGTGGAAAGGGTGGCGCCTGCGCCGGCCGTGCCGAGCCGCGAGGCCGCCTGCACGATGTCGGACTCCACCGCGAGCAGATGCGAAAGCGCAGACGGCGGCGCGGCCACCCTGCCCGTGTGCGCCTGAAGCGGCCGGGCCTGGCGCAGGAACTGCTCGGGGTTCGCAAGTGCCACGGTGCGCGCACCCGCGAGCGGACCGGGCTCCTGCGCGCCGACCAGCAGTCCGTCGGCGGCAAAGTCGCGCGGCGGCCGCGCCTGTGCAAAGGCACGCGCAAGCCAGCCCTCGGCAAGCGTCTCGTCGCTCTTCGAAGCGGTATCCCAGATCTCGATCGAGCGGAAATGCGACAGGTTCGGCGCGGGATAGCCCACGCCCTGCACCAGCGCGAGTTCGCGCGACTGCCAGAGCGGCAACAGCGGCGCGAGCGAGGGATGCAGGCCGGCGCGCTCGGAAAGCGTCACCACCTCCTCGCGCCGGACCGCGAGCCTCGGACGCAGCGCGTAGTACGCCGGATCGGCGTAGGGAACCAGCGTATTGAGGCCATCGTTCGCACCCTTGAGTTCGATCAGGACGAGCAGGTTTCTGTAGTCCCCCTGCGATCCGGCAAATACCCCGCCGGGCAAGGCCGCCGAGACAGCGCCTGCACCGAGTTGTAAGAGAAAATCGCGCCGGTTCATGGTTACTCCCTCACTTGAGCTGGTACACCGGATCGAGCAGCAGCGCATGGAGCGCCGCCTTGCGGGGATCGAAACGCGGATCGGTGCGCGGATCGCTGCGAAGATCTCTGGAGGAATCGATGCGCCGGTCCGTTGCGAAAGCGGGTGTCGCCCCGCCTGCGTAGGCGGGTGTCGCACCACCCTGCTCGCCACTCACCGGATCAATCGCGGTGAGCAACGACCGCGGCGACAAGTCCCCCGCGCGTTGCAGCCAGTTCGTGCTGTCGAAGCGGATGTCGGCCAGGGCTTCGCGCAGGCGCTCGCGGCCTTCCGGCCCGAGCGCGGCCATCCCGCGCACCCGCGGCAGGTCGTCGCCCGCGGTCATGCCGCCCACGCCGGTCACCGGTGTGCGCGACATGCTGTCGACCAACGCACGGGGCGCATCGGTCACCAACGCGCGCGGCGCATCGGTCACCAACGCGCGCGGCGCGTTTGCCGAACGCAACAGCCGCTCGATGAACT
>CAMBSA010000167.1 GCA_945869935.1 Bordetella parapertussis
ACTGGAACTGGGAGGAGATGATCGCCTCCAACAAGACCGGCTACTTTCCCTACACGCCCGCCACCAACCTGCTCTACGGCCTGCGCGAGGCGCTATCGATGCTGCAGGAAGAGGGCCTGCAGAACGTGTTCGCGCGCCATGACCGTTTCGCCGAAGCCACGCGGCAGGCGGTGCGCGCCTGGGGACTGGAAATCCTCTGCGCCAATCCCGAGGAATACAGCAGCGCGCTCACCGCGGTGATGATGCCGGCGGGCCACGATGCGGACAAACTCCGCGGCATCATTCTCGATGCCTTCGACATGTCGCTCGGCATGGGCCTGGGCAAAGTCGTCGGCAAGATTTTCCGGATCGGGCACCTCGGCGACTTCAACGAACTCACGCTCATGGGCACGCTCGCGGGCGTGGAAATGGGCCTGCAACTCGCCGGCGTGCCGCACAAGAAGGGCGGCGTGCAGGCGGCGATGGAGCATCTGGCGGCAACAAGTGGTGCCGCGCTTGGCAGAAAAGCAGCTTAACCGCAGATACACGCAGATAAACCCGAACCGCATTTCTTTCATCTGCGTGTATCTGCGTTCATCTGCGGTTCCATATAGGTCCTGAACATGCTCGGTACGGTCTCCATCACCCGCGACGGCGACATCGCCACCGTCACGCTGTCCAATCCCGGGCGGATGAACGCGCTCGACCGCGCGATGATGATGTCGCTCGGCGATACGTTCGAGGAACTCGCGCGCGACGTATCCCTTCGGGTGATCGTGCTCACCGGTGCGCAGCACGAAGGCGAGAAGCCCGCCTTCGCCGCGGGTGCCAACATCGCCGAGTTCGAGCGCGAGCGCTCGGATGTGGAACAGGCGCGGGTGTACGGCGGTTATCTGCACCGCGTACTGCTGACCATCACCGCCTGCCCGCATCCGGTGGTGGCGATGATCCGCGGCGCCTGCGTTGGCGGCGGCCTCGAGATCGCCGCCAGCTGCGACATGCGCATCTGCGGCGAATCCAGCCGCTTCGGCGTACCGGTGAAAAACCTCGGCCTGGTGATGGCCTACGGCGAACTCAAGGGTCTGGTGGAACTCGTCGGTCGCGCGGTCGCGCTCGAGATCGTGCTCGAAGGCCGGGTGTTCGGCGCGCTGGAGGCGAAGGACAAGGGCCTGGTGAACCGCGTCGTGCCGGATGACAAGGTGAAAGACGAAAGCTACGCCACCGCGCGCCGCATCGCCGAAGGCGCGCCGCTTGCCGCACGCTGGCACAAGAAATTCGCCCACCGACTCGCCGACCCGCGTCCGCTCTCGGCAGACGAATACGACGAGAGCTTTGCCTGCTTCGGCACCGAGGACTACAAGGAAGGCGTGGCGGCCTTTCTTGCGAAGAGGAAGCCGGTGTTCAAGGGAACTTGAAGCGGCGGCATCTGATCGATACAATAACCATCATACCGTTTCTTGATCGATAGGGATTTCGTGGAATCCGTCACCATCTCGCCGAAGTTCCAGGTCGTCATTCCGAAGCAGATCCGGGAGTCACTGAAGCTGAGGCCTGGCCAGAAGGTGAAAGCAATCCAGTACGACGGCCGTATCGAATTGATCCCGGTAGTTCCGATGAAGTCACGCCGCGGCTTCCTCAAGGGCATCGACACGGACGTGCCCCGGGAAGACGACAGGGTTTGATCGGTCGCTTTTGACCCCTCGCCTTTGAATCGTCCCCTTCAACCCTTCACCTTTGAACCCGCATGAATGTCGTCGATTCGTCCGGTTGGCTGGAGTATTTCTCAGGCGGTGCGAACGCATCCTTTTTCTCGCGGGCAATCGAAGACACCGCAGGACTCGTCGTCCCGTCGCTTAGCCTGTACGAGGTATTCAAACGCGTTCTGCAACAGCGCGATGAGGGAACGGCGCTGCAGGCGATCGCCCTGATGCAACAGGGCCGGATAATCGAACTGGATGCCGCAATCGCGCTATCTGCCGCAAAACTGAGCGTCAGCCACCGTTTGCCGATGGCCGACAGCATCATGCTCGCGACCGCCCGTGCGCACGATGCGACGCTCTGGAGCCAGGACGCCGACTTCGAGGGACTCGCCGGCGTGCGGTATGTCGCGAAGCGCTAGGGAAGCTCTGATCAAGTTCCAATCGCCCCACCCGTTGAACAGAGCTTCCCTCTGAATTGGGGGATATACAAGGGGGCATCGCCCCCTTGTTCAGACACTCCCTAATTCGCCTTCGCCCCCACCGCCTTGATGATCGGCGCGAGCTTGTCCATGTCGGCCTTGATGTAGGCGTCGAACTCGCGCAGCGTGATGACACGCGGGTTGATGCCCTGCGAGGCGTACTTGTCCTTCACGTCTTTCTCCTCGGAGATCTCGCGAATCGCGCGGCTGAGCGGCTCCAGCACCTGCACCGGGGCTTTCGATGACGCGATGAACCCGTACCAGGTGGCGTATTCGTAGCCCGGGATCGCGGCCTCGCTCACGCTGGGCACTTCGATTGGCGAGCGGATGCCCTGCGGCGAGCTGATGCCGAGGCCGAGCAGCTTGCCTTCGCGCACCTGCGCAAGAAGGAAGGCGGTGGGCGCGAATACCGCCTCGATGCGGCCGGCGAGCATGTCGGCAATGATGTCGGACGAACTCTTGTAGGGCACGTGCACCAGCTGAATGCCGGCGCTGCTCGCAAAGTACGCACCCGCCATGTGGGTCGCCGACCCGATGCCTGCCGAGGCGTAGTTGAGCGCGCCCGGCTTCTGCTTGGCAATCGCGATGAACTCCTTCAGCGTCTTCGCGCCGACCTTGGGAGACACCACGATCAGGGTCGGTGCCTCGCCCACCAGCGCCACGCCGGAGAAATCGCGCGCCGAGTCGTAGGGCAGGTTGTCGAGCAGGCCGGGATTCACCGAGTGCTGCGAGTTGGCGAGCATGACGGTGTAGCCATCGGGCGCGGCCTTGGCGAGCGCCTGGGTGGCGATGGTCCCGCCCGCGCCCTGCCGGTTGAGCACCACGAACTGCTGCCCGAAGCGCTGCGACAACCGGTCGGTGTACATGCGCGCGACGATGTCGGCAGTCGTGCCGGAGGACACCGGCACCAGCACCTGCACAGGACGCGAGGGATACTTTTCCTGCGCAAAGGTGCCGAACGACGGCGCGCCAAGCGAAACCGCCGCAATCGCACCCGCGGCCAACAATCGGGTCTTCATGTTTCTCTCCTCCTCCGTTATCTGATCGGGGGGCGTCCCCGGCCCTTTTTTAGCCTTCGAGAATCACCGCACGCACGGGCGAAGCCTCCGCGCCGACGAGTTTCAGCGGCAGCGCAACCAACGTGCAGCGCTGGCTGCTCACCTGGTCGAGGTTGTTGAGATAGGGCATGGTCACCACGCCCGCCTCGCTGAAGGTGCGCGAGGAGTTGAACACCCGAGGCGCATTCGGCTCGTCCACGCCGTGATAGAAGTCGTAGCCCATGACACTGACCCCCTTGTCGATGCACCACTGCGTCGCAGCAGACGTGAGGTAGGGCGAGCGCTTCTGCCACTCGTTGATCATGTACTGCTTGTTGACGTCGGTGCGAAGCAGCAGCTTGTCGCCACGCTTGAGCTCCTTGCCCACGGCCTTCTCCAGAATCTCCGGCGTCACCGCCTTGCCCGGCACGCACTCGCGCAGGTCGGCGATCACCGCGTCGCCGGCAAAGGTTTCCAGCGGCAGATCCTGGATCTGCTTGCCTCCCTTCACGTTGTGCTCGGGCGCATCCACATGGCTGCCCGCGTGCAGGCGCATGTGCACGCCCCGCACGATCTGGCCGGCGCCGCCCTCGGCGTCGTGTTCCTTGATGACCTCCATCTGGAACTGCATGTCTTTCTTGAACCCCGGCGGGGTGCGCATCTGGAATTTGGAATCGTCCAGTTCCAGGCTGATGTCGATGATTTTGCGGATCTGCAGAGCCATGGCTACGCCTCGTAGTATTGAAATCGGTGGCGATTATCACCGCAATCACGAAAAATCGATATTCTGTCCGGCCCACCTGCGGCCACGCAACCCATCGGAGATGCTCCTGCAATGTCCTTCCGCACTTCGCTCGATTCCGCCCTGAATATTGCCGATCTGCGCGTGCTCGCGAAACGCCGCATGCCGAAGGTTATTTTCGACTACCTGGAGCGCGGCTCGGAGGACGAGCACACCTTCCACCGCAACCGCGCCGCCTTCGAGCGCTATGCGCTGGTGCCCAAGATCGTCTCCGGCCACAAGAAGCGCGACCTGTCGGTGACGCTCTTCGGCGACAAGCTCGCCTCACCCTGGATCGTCGGCCCGACCGGGCTCAACGGCATTTTCTGGCGCGGCGCGGATATTGCGCTCGCGCGCGCCACCGCGCGCGCCGGAGGGGTATTTACGCTCGGCACCGCGGCGTCAACGAGCATCGAGGACCTTGCCGCCGCAAGTGATGGCGTGAAATGGTTCCAGCTCTACCCCTGGGCCGATCGCAAGGTCTGGGGCCGGCTGATGCAGCGCGCGCAGGATGCGGGCTACCGCGCAATGATCGTCACGGTGGACACCGTCGTGCCGGGCAACCGCGAGCAGGACCGGCGCAATCATTTCGCCCACAACGTGAGTTACACGCCGAAAGTGATCCTCGACGGGCTGCTGCATCCGCGCTGGCTTGCCGGCGTCTGGCTCAACGGCCCGCGGCCGCGCACCGAGAACGTGGTCGAGTTCGTGGGTCCTGGGGCCACCGCCACCGAACTCGCCGAGTATTCGCGCCGCGCGCGCAATCCCGACCTGTCCTGGGACGATCTCGAGTGGATGCGCGCGCAATGGGACGGCCCGTTCCTGATCAAGGGCGTGCTCCACCCCGATGACGCGATCCGTGCCGCCAACATGGGCTTCGACGGCGTCGTCGTGTCGAACCACGGCGGACGCCAGCTCGACCAGGCGATCTCCACGCTCGAAGCGCTGCCGCCCATCCTCGATGCGGTGGGCAAGCGCATGACGGTGATCGTCGATGGCGGATTCCGCCGCGGCACGGACGCGGTGAAGGCGCTCGCGCTCGGCGCAAAAGCAGTGCTGCTCGGCCGCGCCCCGCTCTACGGCGTCTCCGCCGCGGGCGAAGCCGGGGCGGATCGGGCGCTCACGATACTCAACGAGGAAACCGAACGCGTACTTGCGCTGCTTGGCTGCGGCAGCGTGCGCGAACTGACCCGCGATTTCGTGCGCGAAGTTCCGCCGGTTTTCTGAACCTGCTTCTGAACCTGCGGTTCCCTGAAACCGACCGTCAAACCGGAGCACGACGATGAGCGATGAAACCCTGCCCAAAGGCACACGCCTCGCGGCCTGGAGCTGGATCGTGCTGGGCGTGCTCACGGTGATCGTGGCGCTCCTCGGCTCG
>CAMBSA010000168.1 GCA_945869935.1 Bordetella parapertussis
AGATGACGTTCGCTGTATCGGCGCGTGGCGAGTGCCACCGCCACCGCCGCGAGCACCACCGCGAGCATCGCGGTGAGGCCGATGAACTGCTGCGCGCGGTCGAGCGTGGTGCGTATTTCCGGCCGCGCGTTCTCCAGGCTCTGGATCGATTCGCCACGTCCCAGCCGCCCCTTGGCCCAGGCCTCGAAACCGCGCACCGCCTCGGCCTCGCCCGCACCGAGCAGCGAATACGTGATCCGGCTTCCGGTCTGGACGAGCCCGGTGGCGGGCACATCCGCCACATTCATCATCAGCCGCGGCGCGACATTGAAAAACGACGCACCGCGATCCGGTTCGAGAGTAAGGATCGCACCGACGCGGAGCTTCGACTCGCCGAGTTCCAGCGCATCGCCCACCTTGACGCCAAGCGCGCCCGCGAGCCGCTCGTCGGGCCATACCTCGCCGCTGCGCGGCCCCTGTGACATTTCGCGATCTGTCGTGTTGAGTGCATCGGCGATGCGCAGCTTGCCGCGCAGCGGGTAGCTGTCCGACACCGCCTTGACGCTGGAGAGCTGTGCCTCTTCCCCCTTGCGCGACATGCTGACAAAGCCGATGTTCTCGCCCAGCTTCAACCCGCGCCCGGTGATCTCGCGGCGGACCGTGTCGCTCCACGGACGGTCGGCGAGCATCACCACATCCGCGCCGAGCAGCTGGTGCGCTTCCGATATCAGCGCCTGTCGGACGCGATCTGCGAAGAATCCTACGCTGGTCACGCTCGCCACCGCCACCACCAGCGCGATCGCCAGCACCCGGAGTTCACCCGCGCGCCAGTCGCGAGCGAGCATGCGTAGAGCGAGGCTAAACATTTTTCACCGCCAATGCGCCAAGGACGCCGGGGGACTGTGTCATTGCGAGGAGCGAAACAGACCGTGTCATTGCGAGGAACGAGGCGGGCCGGGTCATCGCGAGGAGCGAAGCGGGCCGTGTCATTGCGAGGAGCGAAGCGACGAAGCAATCTCCAGTCCCAGCTTGTTGCGCAAAAATCGGAAATGCTTCGCTGCGCTCGGACCGGCTCTGGATTGCTTCGCTGCGCTCGGACCGGCTCTGGATTGTTTCGCTTCGCTCGCAATGACGAAAATTGAGGGTGATCCTAGGTCTTGGCGTCCTTGTCTTGCTTTGCGCCTTGGCGGTAAGCACAAGCTTCATACAACCACCTCGCCCGCCGCCAGCCGCACGATCCGCCCGCAGCGTCGTGCGAGCGTTTCGTCGTGCGTCACCAGCACCAGCGTCGTGCCCTGCTCGGCGTTGAGCCCGAACAACAGATCGATGATTGCCGCGCCGGTCGCGGCGTCGAGATTGCCGGTGGGTTCGTCCGCGAACAGCAGCTTGGGTCTAACCACGAAGGCCCGGGCGAGCGCGACGCGCTGCTGCTCGCCGCCGGAGAGGTGCTTGGGGTAGTGCGACAGGCGCGCGCCAAGGCCCACGCGTTCGAGCATCGCACGCGCCGCAGTACGCGCATCCGCGATGCCCGCGAGTTCCAGCGGCAGCATCACGTTCTCGTGCGCGGTGAGCGCCGGCAGCAACTGGAAGGACTGGAACACGAACCCCACGGTGCGCGCGCGAAGTGCGGCGCGTCCGTCCTCGTCGAGAGAAAACAGGTCCTGCCCGTCGATCTCGACCCGGCCTTCGCTTGGAACGTCCAGACCGGCGAGCAGTCCAAGCAATGTCGACTTGCCGGACCCTGACGCGCCGACAATCGCAAGTGCTTCGCGGGGCGCGATTTCCAGCTCGATATGACGCAAAATCACGAGCGTGTCGGAACCCGAACCGGGGGCGAGCGGAACAATCTTGGACAAACCGACCGCCCGGACCATGGCAGCGCCGCTTGCGGTGCCCGGCGGAGAAGTTGTTGGCGCTGTATTCATCACAGGACGAATGATGCTTTTATCCATGCTTCGCTGCTTTCTGATCGCCGTCGCGCTCGGAAGTTTCCCCGCGCACGGTGCCGCGCAAAAAATTCTCGTCTACGGGGACAGCCTTTCGGCGGCCTACGGGATCAGCCAGAAGGATGGCTGGGTGACGCTACTAGCGGAACACCTGAAAAAACAGTCGTTTGATTATACCGTCGTGAATGCGAGCATCAGCGGCGAAACCTCCGCCGGCGGCGCCAGCCGAATTGCCGCGACACTCGCAGAACACAAGCCTGCAATCGTGGTGCTGGCGCTGGGCGCCAACGACGGGCTGCGCGGGCTGATGCTTGCCCAGATGCGCGAAAGCCTCACCCGAATAATCTCCGCCGCGCAGCGCACCGGCGCGAAGGTTCTGGTCGCGGGCATGAAAATGCCACCCAACTACGGCCTGGCGTACACCCGGGAATTCGAGGAAAGTTTTGCCAAGGTGTCGAAACAGTTCAAAACCGCCTATCTGCCCTTCCTGATCGACGGTGTCGCCGACAAACCCGAGCTTTTCCAGCCGGACCGGCTCCATCCGACCGCGGAGGCGCAACCTCTGGTGCTGGAGAACGTCTGGAAGGTGTTGCGGCCGATGCTGAAAGCACCGGTCAATCGACCATGACGTCGCGAACGTCCTTTTTTAACCGCCAAGGCACCAAGAGCGCCAAGGACGCCAAGAAAAGCAGAAACGTCACAAAACAAAGCCCGCTTGATACAGGCCGTGTCTTCCAAGCTTGTCATTGCGAGCGAAGCGACGCAATCTCGCCTCGCGTTACTCCGTGGATTGCGTCGTCGCTGCGCTCCTCGCAATGACCACTTCGAAGGATCTTGGCGTCCTTGGCTTCTTGGCGTCTTGGCGGTGAAAAAGAAATCCTGCACACCGCCAGGATTACAATGTCCGAATGAAGCCCGTCCGCACTGCCACCGTCGCCCAGATCGATGATTTCGAGGAAGTCATCGACGTGCGCACTCCGCCCGAGTTCGAGGAGGACTGCATTCCCGGAGCGGTCAACCGGCCGGTGCTCAGCACCGAAGAGCGTGCGCGCGTCGGCACCACCTACAAGCAGGTGGCACCGTTCGAGGGGCTGAAGCTCGGCGCGACGCTCATCTCGCGCAATATCGCGACTCACATCGAGACCAGCTTCGCCGACCGCCCGCGAAGCTGGACGCCGCTGATCTACTGCTGGCGCGGC
Source organism: Bordetella parapertussis (assembly GCA_945869935.1). Taxonomy (GTDB): domain Bacteria; phylum Pseudomonadota; class Gammaproteobacteria; order Burkholderiales; family SG8-39; genus CAMBSA01. The sequence goes on from CAMBSA010000168.1 coordinate 3,125, forward strand.
GGCAAGCGATCCGGCGCGATGGCGCACATCCTGCGTGAGATCGGATGGGTCACCACCACACTCGAGGGCGGCTACAAGGCCTACCGCCGTGAAGTGGTGGCGCAAATGGCGACGCTGCCGGAAACATTCCGCTACCGCGTGGTGTGCGGCTCCACCGGCTCCGGGAAAAGCCGTCTGCTCGAGGCGCTGGACGAGCTCGGCGCGCAGGTTCTCGACCTCGAAGCCATTGCGAAACACCGCGGCTCGGTGCTCGGCGACCTGCCCGATGATCCGCAGCCCGCGCAGAAGATGTTCGAGAGCAGAGTGTGGAACCGCCTGCGCAAGTTCGACCCGCGCCGCCCCGTGTTCGTGGAAGCCGAGAGCAAGAAGATCGGGCGCCTTTACGTGCCCGAGGTCCTGCTCACGAAGATCCGCTCAAGCGAATGTCTGGTGGTGGATGCGCCGGTCAGCGAACGCGTTGGGTTTCTCATCGCCGAATACGAACACTTCCTGACCAACCCGGAACACCTCAAACGCCAGATCGGGTTTCTCTCGGGCCTTTACCCGAACGAGACGATCGCGCGATGGAGGGCCCAGATCGACGCCTCCGAATGGCCGGCGCTGGTGGAAGACCTCCTGGTGAACCATTACGACCCCGCCTACACACGATCGACCACGCGAAACTTCGGCGACCTGGCGGCGGCACGCGTACTGCAGCCCGCGAGCCTGTCGTCACGCGACATCGCCGCGGTGGCGCGCGAAATCGTCACGCAGGGTTCAAGCGGCAGCGTTTGAAATGGGTCTGACCATGCGCGCGATGCCGGCGAAACCGCACCGTCGCATTGCCCTGATCCTCGCCTTGGCGGGAGTCACCGCATCCGCCTTCGCCGGAGAAACCGCGCGCCTCGCGCAAGTGGAACGTTCAGGCGACCTGGTCTGCGAATTCAACAAAAGCGGCGAGACCCGGGCAAAGAGCACCCCCGACCTGATGCTGATCGTCGAGCAAAATCGCGGCACCGTTCCAGGCACCGCGAGGCTGGTGTCGAGCCGATCGAGCGGCGGACGCGAAGCACGGCTCTATGCCGGCGACACCGGCGTGCATCTGGTGGAGAACGTCGCATCAAGCGTTCGTGTCACGACCCTGCTCTCCTGCGAGAACGATTCCGGCGAGGGAAACAAGCGCCGCTGCACCCGTTATGCCGCGGTGAATGCGTGGCACTTCGATGACAGCGTGCGCCGCGATCCCGATGCGGCGTTCCGCAAATTGCCCGGCACCTCGTACCACGGCTTCTGCGATGCCTGGCATATGGGGAGTGCGCGGGTCATCAATCGATAAGGGCCCTCAGCTTCCTGACCTCAGTTTCCAACGATCCCGCCGTCCTCGCGCCGGATCGCGACCGTCGCCGAACGCGGCCGACCGTCGGCGCGATGGTCCGGCCACTGGCTCTGACCGCCTTCGCCGGGATGCTGAACATCGATGAACAAGGTGCGGCCGTCGGGCGTACCTGTAATTCCGGTGATTTCGCAGCCAACCGGACCGACAAGGAAGCGCTTTATTTCCCCGGTCTGAACGTCCGCCGCAAGCATCTGGTTGTTGCCGATGTTCGCGTAGTCCGCGCTTTTCATCTGCGAGGGTGCCGCGTCAGTCTGTATCCAGAGCACCCCGCGGCGGTCGAACCACAAACCGTCCGGGCTGCCGAAGGCATCCCCCTTCACGTTGCCGCGTTTTGCCGGGTCGGCGCTCGCCGGATCGCCGGCAAGCACGAAGATGTCCCAACCGAACGTCAATGCGGCGGCATCGGCTCGCGGCCCCGTGCCGTCCCGCCACCGGAGAATGTGCCCGAAAACGTTGTCGGCCCTCGGGTTCGCCGCATCGACGCCCGGCGATCCCGCACGACCTCGCGCGGTGTTGTTGGTCAACGTGCAATACACCTCGCCGGTCGTCGGATGCACCGCGATCCATTCCGGGCGGTCCATGCGCGTCGCACCGACCGCGTCCGCCGCCTGACGCGTGCGGATCAGCACCTCGCCCGCATCCGCGAAGCCGTTCGCGGCGGTGAGTGGTCCCTGTCCGTGCACCAGCGGCAGCCAGGTGCCGCTGCCGTCGGCATCGAAGCGCGCGGCGTACAGCGTGCCGTGATCCAGAAGATCGCGATTGCCCGCAGGGTTCTTCGGATCGAATCGGTCGCGCGAGACGAACTTGTAGATGCGCTCGAAAGGCTCGTCAT
>CAMBSA010000169.1 GCA_945869935.1 Bordetella parapertussis
GGCCAACGTCGGCACACTCGGCAGCAGGGGCGAGCGCTTGGGGGCGCCGATCGCAAGTGCACGCACCCGGCCGTCGCGGATGTGGCCGAGCAGGCCGGGTGGTGTAGCGATCGTCACGCCTACTTCGCCCGCAACAGCAGCAGCGACCGCGGGCGCACCGCCCTTTTAGGGCACGTGCGTGAGCTTGATGCCTATCCGCTGGTTGAGCGCCTCGAAGTTGAGATGCGGCATGCTGCCGATGCCGTAGCTTGCGTAATTGATGGTGTCGGGCTTTGCCCTGGCAAGCCTGATCAGGTCATCCAGCGTGATGGCGCCGACGGCGGCATTGGCCGCCAGTACGTAGGCCCCCACGGTCGCGATGCCGATGTAATTCAGATCCCGGGTGGGATCGTAGGCGAGCTTCTGTACAGGCTCGGGTTGATGCCGAGTGCGCCGCGGTCGGTGAGAAGCAGCGTGTAGCCGTCGGGTGTGGATTTGGCGACCGCGTCGGTTCCGACGCTGCCGTTCGCGCCGGCGCGGTTGTCCACCACCACCGTCTGGCCGTAGGCCTCCGAGAGTTTTTGCGCCACAGTTCGCGCGGTGAGATCGGCACCGGCCCCCGGTGGGAACGCGACGATCATGCGCATCGGCCGGCTGGGGTAGTCCGTTTGTGCATGAAGCGCGGGTGCGACGAGGCCGAGCGCGACGAAAAGTGCAGCGGCGAGGGGCGTGCGATGAATCAATGTCATCGGGATTCCTTCGAGCACGGCAATTTCGGTTACCCGGTCGGTGCGCGCCGACATGCCTGTGGTTTCCAGATCGACGATGGCAAGACGGGCGCAAGCATTCTCGGGATGTTACCTGCCGCACAAAAGACCATGAGCACCGGGCTGTTGCAACGGGCCCCTAAAAGACAACGGGCCCACGAGCTATTACGACGGGGCCCGAAAAGACAACGGGCCCACGAGCTATTACGACGGGGCCCCTAAAAGACAACGGGCCCCGAGAGGGCCCGTTGCTCACACCAACAGAAGGAGGAGGAGGTCTGCAGGTGTGAAAAGCTTTGTTACGCAGCCTTTTTCTTGACTTCCTTGGCGACGCTCGAGGCGGCGCTGAAATTCGCTTCCGCGATTTCGGTCGCCTGCTTGGTCACCTTGGTGAGGCTGTCGTAGGCCGAGTTGGCCGCGGCGAGTGCGGACTTGACCGCGGCAACCGCGACGTCGGAGCCGGCCGGCGCGTTCTTCGCAACCTTGTCCAGCATGCTGACGACGTTCTTGTTGTACTCGGTGGCCTGGCCTTCGAACAGCTTGGTGACTTCGGCCTGTGTCTGGTTCGCCACGTCGTAGACGCTGCGCGAGTAGGCGAGGGCTTTTTCGATCGTCGGCTGGGCGACCGCGGCGTTGAGGTTCACCAGTTCCTGTACATCCTTGACGCCAAGCAGCGCCTTGGTGTGGCCGATGCTCTCTTCGAAGATGGCCTTGGTGGTGTTGAAGTTCAGCGCGGAAAGACGCTCGAACGCGGCGAACTGCGCGTGCGCCAGCGCGATGACGGCTTCCATGCCTGCTTTGTTCGATGCCACAACTTGCTCGGGGGTAACGTACATGTCAAAGTCTCCTTTGGGTTTCCCGCGGCAAGGCGGGGAATTAAACAATCTTATCAGCGGATTCGCGATTTATGTTGCGTCGCAACAAAACTGATTCTACTGGAAAATCGCCCACTGTCAAGGGTTTATTCTGCGCTGCAGCAAAATCGCGGTTTTCCTAAAGTTTTAATAAAAACAAAGATTTGCGCCGGTCGAATGTGCTGTCGTGGCGCGTGTGCGTCCAGAAAGCGCAGAAATTTGTTGCGTCGTGCTGTTCCTGGTCAGCCTCCGGACACAATTCATTGAAATCAAACCATTCTGCGCCACGCTTCGGCGATTCTTCGGGATGTAACCGATGAACGCTCCTGCGTCCACGCCCGGGTTCTGGATCCGGGCGACTCCGCTCCTGTTCGTGTTCCTCTGGAGCACTGGATTCATCGCGGCGAAGGCGGGCCTGCCGCATGCCGGGCCGATGACATTCCTGTTGTTGCGCTTCGCGCTGGTCGTGGCCCTGATGCTTCCGATCGCGCTCGTGTTCCGTGCGCCCTGGCCATCGACGCCGATGCAGTGGGTGCATATCGCGGTGGCGGGCTTGCTGGTGCAGGGCGGATACCTCGGCGGCGTGTTCTCAGCGATCCACGCGGGCCTTGCGGCCGGTCTTGCAGCGCTCATCTGCGGTCTCCAGCCGATACTCACCGCCTTCATCGCGGCACCGGTGCTCGGCGAGCGCGTGACGCGGCGCCAGTGGACCGGTCTGCTCCTCGGGTTGGCGGGCGTTGCTCTGGTGCTCGAGCAGAAACTGGATTTTTCAGGCGCCTCGGTATTCAGCGTGGGCCTGGTGCTGGTGGCGCTTGTTTCGATTACCGTTGGGACGGTCTATCAAAAGCGGTTCTGCCCGACCTTCGACCTGCGCAGCGGATCGGTGATCCAGTTTGTTGCTGCCGCGCTTCTGCTGCTGCCGTTCGCGCTGCTGACCGAAACCTTGGCGGTGGAATGGACTCCGGCGTTCATGATCGCGCTGCTGCACCTCGTGCTGGTGCTCTCGATCGTGTCGATTTCGTTGCTTGCACTGATCATCCGTCGCGGTGCGGCAACGCAGGTGGCAAGCCTGTTCTATCTCACGCCACCTGTGACCGCAGTCGAGGCGTGGCTTCTTTTCGACGAGACACTTGGAGGCTGGGCACTTGCGGGCATGGTGCTCGCGGTGGCGGGTGTCGCGCTCGTCGTCAATCAGGGTAGACAGCGCACGGAACGGTAAAATCGAGGCTCCCTGCGATCATGTTGTGCCCTTTTTTAATCCTCCCGCCAGCCCGATGAGAAAACTTTTACCCCTGCATCGCAGCGAATTTCGCCATTTTCAGGCGATCCAGACGCGCTGGATGGACAACGACGCCTACCGGCATGTGAACAACGTCGTGTACTACTCCTACTTCGATACTGTCGTGAACGGCTATCTGATGTCGAAAGGCGTGCTCGACCTCGATGCGAGCGAGGTGATCGGGCTGGTGGTGGAGACGCGATGCAACTATTTCAGCCCGATTGCATTTCCCGACACCGTGCATGCGGGCATGCGGGTGACGAATCTGGGCAATTCGAGTGTTCGCTACGAGGTGGGCATCTTCAGGCACGATGCGCAGCAGGCCTCAGCCCAGGGGCATTTCGTTCATGTGTATGTCGACCGGGCGAGTAACCGGCCTGTGCCGATTCCCGCCGCGGTGCGCGCCGTGCTCGAACCGCTGGTCGTGGCTTGAGTTCGCGGCGCAGGGTCGCCGGTCTGCGGTGTGCCCGATTGTGCGGGGGGCATTCGTCGTCGGTCGTGTGCGACCGGACTCCGAGGCGCTTATGAATGAGCGCATACCACTGCAGTTGTATGTATTGCTCGCGATGCTCTCAGTAGTCTGGGGATGCAACTGGCCGATACTTAAGATCGTTCTTGGCGAAATGGCGCCGATGCATTTTCGCTCGTGGTGCCTCGGCGGGGGCGCGGTCGGACTCTCGGTGCTTGCGCTTGCCACGCGACAGTCGCTCGCGGTACCCAAGGGAGCCTGGCCCGCGTTGATTGCGGCGAGCCTGCTCAACGTCGGTGCGTGGAACATCTGCGTTGCGTTCGGCGTGCCACTGCTTGAGTCAGGGCGGGCTGCGATCCTGTCGTTCACCTTCCCGGTATGGGGCGTGATTGCGGGTGCGCTGATCGCCAACGAGTCGCTGACACGGCGCCGGGTCATCGGGGTGGCGCTCGGTCTTGCTGCGGTGCTGGTGCTCATCGGTGACGATCTCGCGGCACTCGGACGCTCGCCGCTTGGCGCATCGCTGATGCTCGGCGCGGCGATCGGCTGGGCGATAGGCACCGCAGTGATGAAACGCTGGCCGGTGCGCATGCCGGTGTTGTCCTATACCGCATGGCAGATCGGTATTCCAGCGATTCCGATCATCCTGATCGCGGCGTTCAACGAGCAGGGAAGCTTCAATCCGTTCTCGCTGTCGCTTTGGCCGATGCTCGGGGTTGCGTACAACGTGTTCATCTGCTTCGTGTTCTGTTACTGGGCGTGGATGAAAGTTGCGACCAGTCTGCCGGTGGCGGTGTCTTCGCTCGGGACCTTGTTTGTTCCTGTCATCGGCCTGATCAGCGGCGCGTTGGTTCTCGGCGAACGGCCGCATCTGAGCGACTACATAGCGCTGGTGCTGGTGGTGACGTCGATGGCGGTGGTGCTCATGCCTGCGGATGTTTTTTCGCGTAGCTCGAGACGCGAGGTGGGAATGTGAGCAACAAGGCGGAGACATCCACGCTGCCTGGATCGGTGATCTGGCTGCTCGTCGCCATGTCGCTTGTGTGGGGCGGCAACTGGCCGATCATGAAGCTGGTGATGGCTGAAATGCCGCCGCTTTCATTCCGTGCGTTCTGCTTGCTCATCGGCTCCGCAGGACTGTTCCTGATTGCCATCGGGCGCGGAATATCGACCCGGGTACCGGAGGGGCAGTGGCCGAATCTCGTTACACAAGCGGTGCTCAACATGGCCGCCTGGAATGTTCTCGCGGTGTTTGGCCTGCGCTACATGGATTCGGGACGTGCGGCGATCATCGCCTACACCTTCCCGGTGTGGAGCACGCTTCTGTCGGTGTGGTGGCTGCGCGAGCCGCTGACCGTACGAAAGATCACCGGGCTAGTGCTCGGCATGGGCGGGATGGCCTTGCTTCTTGGCAGCGACATTGCCGCGGTCGGGCGTTCGCCCACGGGCGCGTTGCTGCTGAGTGCATCCGCGGTCTGCTGGGCGGTGGGGACGGTGGTGATGAAAAAGCGGCCGGTGGGACTGTCGCCCCTGCCGCTTGCCGCCTGGCAGGTGTTCATCGCGTCGATCGCCTTGAGTGCGGGCGCCCTTATTTTCGAGAACGGCCCTTATCATCCGTTCGGCCTGTCGCCCGGGCCGATGTTCGGCGTGCTCTACAACGCAATGGGCTCGTTCGTGTTCTGCAACTGGGCCTGGTTCAAGATCGCCAATTCTTCCTCGCCGAGCGTGTCGTCGCTGTCCACGCTGATCATCCCGGTGGTGGGTGTCATCTCGGGTGCACTGTTGCTTGGCGAGCGCCCCGCTCCGACCGATCTCGCGGCGCTGGCACTGGTCATCGCGGCTCTCGCCACGGTGATACTGCCACCCCGTAAAGCGCGTCGCTAGGCGGCCAGGCAGCACGCTTCTTACTGCGCGTGTATCGATCGCAACCGGGGAACTCGATCAAGCGAGCAGTGCGCGAATGCCCATTGCCAT
>CAMBSA010000170.1 GCA_945869935.1 Bordetella parapertussis
TCAAAATCAACCAAGGGGTTGAAGTGACCGCCGCTCGCGGCCGATGCCTGCAGATCCGCCAGATTGGCGCCGAAGCCTCGCCACGATGTGAATGTGATCGGCCGGCCCGCGAAAGTTCCCGCAGGTAAAACCGGCTCGGGGAGACTCCCGGACTCGCGCGCATCCTCGTCGCTATTGAAGTAATACCCGAGGACGACCGGCCGCCCGTTTACAGCTCGACCGAACTGTGCATCATGATCAAGCTGGGGTCGAAGGCGCTCTAGCGCCTGCGAAAATTGGGGAACATCACGCAATTCCTTTTTTGCAAGGCCCTCCATCACCTTTAGCCCTGAGCTGTCGTCGGGCTCTGCAAATACGACGTCGAAACCGACAATAACCACCCCGTACTTGTCGAAGAGCTTCTCAATCAGTGCGGATATCTTGTCGCGGCCCCACGGCCAACGTCCTAACGCGGGAATGGCAAGACTTTTCTCGTCTATGTCGAGAATGACGATCCGCTCATCCACGCCACGAGGCATCGTAAAACGCACTCGTGCGTCATAAATGATGTTGTCGAGCTGCGTGACAAGGTCGATCTGATAGAAACGTGCAGCGTGCCCGACAAAGGCCAGAACTATAAGGAGGCCAAGGCCAATACGTACAACATGCTGCTTCAAGCAATTTCTCCCAAAGGCCTCGCGGACCGCGCAGCCGGTGTCAGGTCTTGAAGAAAAACTCCCTCTTTACTCCCGCCAATTCGATCACATCGTGATCGACGAGCGGATGCGCCTGCGCATCAAGTGTCTTCCCATTCACCACCGGCATGACGGTTCCTTCAACGTGCGTGATGAAATACCCTTGGGGACGCCGCGTGATCACCGCCACCTGGACCCCGGGTTTTCCCAACGTCGTGAGCGGTTTCGTTAGTGCAAGCTCGCGCCCTGTATTCGCCCCGGTAAGGACTTGAATCACTCCGATTTTTGGGGCAGGCGCCGACTGCACCTGAGCCGCCGCGACCGGCGGCTGCGGCTGCCCATGAGCAGAAGGCGAATCGCCCGCCGCCTTTGCCACCCCAGGCGGTTGAGCGGCAGATTGCGCCGGGGCTGGCGGAACTGCCTTGAACGCGCCCGGTCGAAGAATCATCGTCTTCTCGAAATCCGCAGATTTCGCGGGGGCGGGCGCATCATTGATGTATTTCAGCTTGTACTTCCCGAGCTCGACTACGTCATTCGGCTGCAGAAAGTGCTTCTTGACCTGCTGGCCATTCACCAGGGTGCCGTTGGTGCTGCCCAGGTCCTCAAGAAATGAATCGTTGAGGATCGTGACGATGACTGCATGCTCGCCGCTGACAGCCAGATTGTCTATCTGGATATCGTTGTGCGGCTTGCGGCCGATGGTGGTGCGCTCTTTGGAGAGGCTGTACTCCTTGAGCACCAAGCCATCCATACTAAGAATCAGCTTAGCCATAGCAGAGTCCTCGAACTATCTTAGCCAGCCAAATACTTTGGCCAGGACGCCGCGCGGCGCAGGAAAATCCCGCCGCACGCGGACCAGAATTACCGAGACGTTGTCGCGCCCACCATTGTCATTAGCCATTTGGATCAATTGCTGCGCACACAACTTGAGGTTTCCGCCGAGGGTTTGAACAGCCATGCTGATATCCTCGTCGGTCACCATATCACAAAGCCCATCTGAACAAAGAAGAAAAATGTCGCCAACCTGAACTTCGTACTCATGCAACTCCGGTTCAACCGTAGGGTCGATCCCAAGCGCGCGCGTAACCAAATTCTTGTTCGCCGAATGCCTCGCCTGCTCCTTCGTGATCAGGCCGCCATCTATCTGCTCCTGCAAAAGGGAGTGATCTTTGGTGACCTGATCGAACGTCTCGCCACGCTGACGATACAGCCGCGAATCCCCGATATGGGCGACCGCCACACGATTGTCGTAGAACAATCCCATAACCAGCGTCGTTCCCATGCCGGCATACTGCGGCTGGCTCTGCGCCGACTGATATATGGACGTGTTCGCTTTCGCGATCTGGTCCCGGAGCAATTTTTCCGCGATCGATTTGCCCGATCCTTCTTCCACTGCGTAAGGCTGCGTCGTTTCGAGCAGTTGCTGCAATTCGGTCGTGATTACCGTCGTCGCGATTCCGCTCGCAACCTCGCCCGCGTTGTATCCGCCCATTCCGTCGGCTAGCACAGCCAGCCCCCGAGACGCGTCCGATGCAATCGAGTCCTCGTTATGCGACCGGACCATCCCGGGATCGGTCGCGCTTGCAATTTCCAACGATTCGCTGAGGCTCATATGCGGTCCGCCTAGCTATAAACTGAGATCGACATCGTCTGTGGCAAAAGCACCGCCGCCTCCGCCGTGCCCGCTCGTGGCCTTCCGAAGAGCAGCCGCAAACTCGTCGCCGGTCTGATATCGCGCATCAGGATCCTTGGCCATCGCTCGGTCGAGGAACGCAACCAGGCCGGGAGGAAGGCCTGGATTGAATGCGAGGATATCCGGCGTTGCAGCGTTGGCGATCTTGAACATGAGCTGAGCCATCGAATCCCCTTCGAAAGGCAGCTTTCCGCATGCCATCTGGTAAAGGCTGATTGCGAGCGAAAACAGATCCGACCGCCCGTCAACCTTCATACCGGATAACTGTTCAGGCGACATGTAAGACGGCGTACCCAGCACCATTCCTGTCTTCGTCTTCGATGAGTCAGTTATGCGGGCGATGCCGAAATCGGTCACCTTGACCACATCTCCCTCCAGCTCGTACATGATATTCGCAGGCTTGATGTCCCGGTGAACGACATTCTGCTTGTGCGCATAACCGAGCGCGTCGCCTACGCGCGCAATGATGCTAGCAACCTTGTCGATCGGAAGCAGTGAAACAGGCTTGGTAAAGGGCACCAGATCCTTGCCCTTCAGCAGCTCCATGGCGATATAGCAAAGATCGTGTTCCTCGCCAGCATCAAAAATTGTGACGATGTTAGGGTGCGACAGACGCCCGGCGGTTTCTGCCTCGCGGAAGAACCTCTCCTTTGCTTCCACGAGCTCCTCCGCCTCGAATTCCTGCGACAGAGCCATGGTCTTGATCGCCACGACCCGACCAATCTTCGGATCCTTCCCAAGATAGACCACACCCATGGCCCCCTTGCCCAGCTCTTTCTCGATCTGATAACGGCCCAGCATCGGCTTTTCGACCGACCCGTCAGCGCCAAGCAGCGACGCATTCGTCCGACCACCCCCGCCTGCTCCTCCAAGAAGAACCGTCTCGGACAGCTGCTTTGCGCGAGTCAGCTTCTGCTCGAGATCGCGGAACTTGGGATTGAACTCGGCCATGTGACGAAACACCGATTCCGCCTTGTTGAACTGGCGTTTTCGCTCGAAGTCGAGTGCCAGGTTATACATATTGTCCATCACGGCCTCATCCATCGGGCACTTGCGAAAATAATCGAAGGCCATGTCAAGCTGCCCCTGCCCCTGAAACGCAAGCCCAAGCATTCTGTTCGATGCCGCCGAGTCCTGATCGGACTTCGCCTTGCCGGCTTCTGTCATGACAAATCGCTTTGTTGTAAGTAGCGCATGCCCGACCACCAGCAGCACCAGCGCCTGCATGAGTTGCAACCACATCGCACTTCCGGTCATCAGCACGACGTGGACGACCAGAATGAACGCGACCGCCCCGCCGCTCACGCCAAACGCAATGCTGGCCTTGAGCCTCGGAAGCAGAACAATGAGGTATGCCGCAACGACAAGTAGTACGAGCTTTTCAACCCAGAATGCCCATGTCGGTATAACAAAAAAGTGCTCCTGGAGAATCGAAGAGACAGAGTGTGCCAGGGTCAGAACCGGCGCCATCGCAGGTGATACCGGGGTTACGGATGTTGTTCCCACCCCGGCAGCTGTCGGTCCGATAAGGACGATTTTGTCCTTGAAGGTGTCCAGCGGCACTTTTCCAGAAAAGACATCGAAAAAAGAATCGACCCTGAAAACGGACTTGCCATCCCTGTCTTTGTAGAAAAACGTATACATCTGCGACACCGGATCCGTTCCGATGCGCAACTTACCGATTGTGACTCCCTCGCCGAGACTAACCTTGATGTCGTCGGGGCCGAGATTCAGGCTTCGAGCAGCCAACATCACCGAAAGGGAGGGAAAATACTGATCATAAAACTGCAGGACAAGTGGCTCCGCCCGGATTCCACCATCAATGTCGATGTTGGAGTTCAGATGCCCGATACCCGAAGCAACGCCACCTATTTCCTCGATCGGCAATGACACCACCGAGGATGTGGGAAATGGCAGATCCCCCGAGCCAGGTTCAATCTTGGTAAGCCGGCTCTTCAATACAAATTCGGGAAGGGCTTTGTCCGGCTTGCCCCGGGGTTCACCGAGTTCAAACAGCATCGGTAGAAGAACGTTGCCGGCCTTTGAATAGCTCTGGGCCAGCTTGCGATCGGTGTTCAGGGAAACCTCTGCCTCTTTCAGTATCTGGTAAATCGGCTTCTGCTCATCCCGCAGTACCGGCATTTCGCCGTCCGCACCAGTTTTCGGAAACAGATCAAGCAAGTTGTTGATGACACCCAGACCCGGGTCAAGCTGCGGCTCGCTGAAGAAAACCAGATTACCGACAACCTTGGCCTTCGCATTCGTCAGGATGTCGGTCATCTTCGCGTGCACATCGCGAGACCATGGCCAACGGCCCATGTTACGGACGCTTGCCTCGTCGATTGCAATGACAACCACTTTGTCGCTCGCCGTCCGCGACGATGCTCGTACGCCCCAATCGTAGGCGGTGCGCTCCAAGCCTTGAATGAACTGAGTGCTCCCCGAGAACAAGAGAACGAGCGAGACCACCAAGCCAAGGAACCAGTCCTTCTTCCAGAATCCCGCCCGGTTCATCTTGCCTCCAGCTTGTTTTTATTGCGATTTGTACGGGTCACACGACGCACAGGCACGCCCGTGTCATTTTACGTAAGGCATTGCCATCACCGTGAATACGGCTGAAAGGGAAATTCTTGGCGAAACAACGTCAATTTTCGCCTAGATGCGCTTACAGGCCTAGACCATCACCCTCGCCCGCGAGGGGAACCCCTACAAGACTCCCAGTAGAAACAGAACGATAACTGCCATTCTTGCAGCTACATATCAGCTTAGTCAACCGTCGCGCATTTCGGGACGCTTTCCCGCATCGGCGCGCCTCATCTGCGCCAAGCATTCGCGAGCAAGGCAGCCCGATCCGGAAATCGGAGAAATGCCTGTTTTTTGCGGCATGCGGCGCCGGGAATCATGTGCCCAGAAGCGTTCCAACGGTCAGACCAAGAACACCCGCCAACTCGCTC
>CAMBSA010000171.1 GCA_945869935.1 Bordetella parapertussis
TCGAGGTCTTCCGGCTTCACGTAGGTCGTGCCACCCACGATGGAAAGACGCCAGGTCTTGAACCCGTCGATCGCGTTCAGGTTCGCCCACATACCGTCGCGATCGACCAGAATGTTCATGATCGCCTTGCCCTTGTCGTGCTTGTGCCACAGGCGCGGGCTGCGGAAATACACGCCGCAGGAATGGCTGATCGCGCGCTCGCCCACCAGCGCGATGCCAAGCGCCTCGCGCACGCGGCTTCGCGCCCCGTCGCAGCCGGCGAGGTACTTCGCACGCACGGTATCTCGCCTGCCGCTGGCGAGATCCGCGATCTCCGCCTCGACGAAGTCCCCGTTCTGCGTAAAACCGTCGACACGCGTGCCGAAGCGCGCATCCACCGACTCGAAGCGCTGCGCGCAGCGCCTGAAGATCGGGTCGAGCAGCTCCTGCGGAATCCGCTGGCGGTGGGTGGGACTCACCGCGAGCGGCCTCTGTTCGCCCATGCTGTCGTAGGGCAGGCGCGCGATCAGCTTGCCGCGCATGCGGGTGACGAACTGCACCGTCATCGGAAAATCGTCGGGGAACCCGCCGTGGCGGATTTCGCGCTCGATGCCCCAGCGCCGGCAGAATTCCATCGAGCGCGCGTTGACGAGGTTCACTTTCGCCACCGGCTCGACGCCGAATTCCGGGTTCTGCTCGATCACCAGGCACTTCACGCCGCGCCAGCCGAGTTCGCAGGCAAGCGACAGCCCGATCGGTCCGCCGCCGACGATCAGGACATCGGTTTCGATCATCGTCACTCCGGCTCGATCTTCGCCGCCTTGACCGCACTCGCCCATCGGGCACGCTCTTCCGCAATGAAGCGGCCGAACTCCTCGGGCGTGCCGCCCGGGTCGTACATGCCTAGCTGCAGCATGCGCTCGGCGATCTGCGGGTTCTTCAGCACCGCGTTGGTGTCCTGATTCACCTTGGCGATCACCTCCGCCGCCGTGCCGACCGGCGCCATCAAGCCGAACCAGCCCACCATCACGAACCCCGGCGCGACTTCGGACATCGCGGGAATGTCCGGAAAATTCGGCAGGCGTTTTAGCGAACTCACGCCCAGCACACGCAGCGCGCCGCCCCTGATCATCGGCGCGATCGGCGGCACGCCGTTGATGTAGATCTGCGTGATCCCCGCCATCGTGTCGCCCGCTGCCTGAGGCGTCGTCTTGTAGGGCACGTTTTGCCACTGGATGCCGGTGAGGCTGCCGAACACCACGCCGGCCATATGGGGAATGTTGCGCGATGCAGGCGTCGCGTAGTTGAGTTTCCCGGGTTCGGCTTTCGCCAGCGCCACGAGTTCCGAAAGCGTATTCGCCTTGAGCGCAGGATTTACCGCCAGCATCATCGGGCTCACGCCGAGACCCACGATCGGCACAAGCTGCTTCTCCGGGTTGAACGGCATCTCCTTGAACAGGAACTGACTGGAGACGATCGGCGCGGCCTGCGCGAACAGCAGGTTGTAGCCATCGGCCGGCGCATTGGCTGCCGCCGCTGTCCCCGCATTGCCGCCGGCGCTTGGCCGGTTGTCGATGATGATCTGCTGGCCCCAGATCTGAACCAGCCGGTCGGCGATCACCCGGGCCACGATGTCGGGCGCGCTACCTGCCGACGCCGCCAGAAACCACTTCACCGGCTTGTTCGGCCAGGCCTGCGCATGCGCGAGCGTGGCCGAACAGAACAGCATGCACGCGATGAGTGTGCGGGATCTGCTTTGCATGACTCCTCCTCCAGAGGTGATTCAACGGCGATCGTGAATCCGGCGTGCCCGAACCGCACGCACCGGAAGACGGTGAGCCTCTTGCTGGCGCTCTTTCTGCTTTATATCGACAACCCGCATCCGTCGCACGATTGCGTGCGACGGATGCGTTCAGCCCCGGATCCGCGCATCCGTCTCCGCAATCCACTGTTCCATCGGGCGCAGCGTCGGGTCGTCCTTCACCAGCGCCCAGGTTTTTCCCATGATGGTCTCGATCGGCTCGCTCAGGTCGAGCGGCTTGCCCCAGGGCTGGTTCACGAACCACGGACTCACCGCGTACAGCTCGATGCGGTTGCCCTCCGGATCCTCGAAGTAGATGCTCCAGGCATTGCCGTGGGTCTTCGGGTTATAGCCCTTCACGCACTCTGTCTTGAGGATTCCGTCGTAAGTCTTCAGATCCTCGAGCGAATCGAGGCGAAACGAGATCTGGTTCAGGATGGACTGGCCGCCGTCCTCGCCGCGGCCGGAGGCGAACACCACCTGGTGATGCTCCTGCGAGTTGCGACTGAGGAACGCAATCTCGCCGCCCATGTAATAGGGACCTCGATCGTTCACCACCAGACCCATCACGCGGGTGTAGAAATCGATCATCGTGTCGATGTCGCGCACCTGGAACCCGAGGTGGCTGAACTGCGCATTCGGCGGGCGTTTCATGGTCCTCTCTCCTTTTGATGATCCTGCCTTGTTTTTATCCTGCGGCTCAGCCGGCCGCTGCGCGCCGCGGCATCGCCGAGATCGCGGCGTCGCGTGCATCCAGATCGACAAGGCCCGGCACCACCTTGCCCATGAACAGTTCGACCGAGCGCACCGACTCCGCGAGCGTCAGGTCGCCGAATCCGAAACGCACGATCGGATAATTCGCCCCCGAGTCGAGCAGGCGCTTGCGCATGAAGGCCGCGACCTTCTCCGGCGATCCGGCCACACCCTTGCCGCGCTTGCACAGGGAGTCGAAGTCGTGTTCGCCACCGCTGATCGGCGCGGTCTTGCCATGGCGCTTCCACAGGTAATGGAAGCTTTCGTGCCAGATGAGGTAGGCGCGTCGCGCGGATGCGAGCGCCACCTCGTCGGTATCGCCCACCACCACCGTCTGCGTGATGCCGATGCGCGCCATCGGCGCGTCCGCCCCGTGCACCTCGCGCCACACGCGGCGGAACACGTCGATATAGGCTTTCGATGCTTCGCTCGGCTCGTTGCAGACTATGTTCATCCCGGCGCGCGCCGCCTTCTCCGCGCTCTCCAGCGAATGCACGCCGTACCAGAGCGGCGGATGCGGTTTCTGGAAGGTGTCGATCTCCACCGGCACGTCGCTGAAGTTGTGGTACTTGCCCGCGTAATTGACGACCTTCTGCGTCATCGCGAGCTTCACCACGTCCTGCGATTCCTGGTGGATGTCGCGCGCCTTCGCCGCATCCACGCCGTAGTAATTGAGCTCCATCGACACCGAACCCCGGCCGAAACCGAGTTCCACGCGCCCTCGGCTCATCTGATCGAGCATCGCGATTTCTTCCGCGATCCGCAGCGGATGGTGCAGCGGCAGCACATAGACCATGGTTCCCACGCGCAGGCGCTTGGTGCGCTGGATGATCGCCGATAGAAACACGCTCGGTGCCGGCGCGAGGCCGAGCGGCGTCGAGTGGTGCTCGGCAACGTAGTACGCATGCACGCCGTAGCGGTCATACGCCTCCATCAGCTTCAGACGCGTCTCGTAGAACTCATCCAGCGGGACCGTGCCCCTGTCGAGGTGATCGAATATGCCTACGTCCATGTGCCGCTCCTCATTGTGGGATTTGTTTTCACTGCGTTCTTAAGGAATCGCTGATCAAGTCCAATGTCGAGGCTTGAAGGTTGAGCGTTCCCTCTGAGATGGGGGAGTTACGAGGGGGCGTAGCCCCCTTGTTCAGTGGCTCCTTCATTCGTTGCTTCATATCGGCGGGAAGCGTCGGACTCTTCGGCGACGGCGGGCCCCATTTCCTCCGCAAGCGCACGGCTGATGCGCGCTGCGCTATCGGTGAGCATCTCGAGCAAAAGCGCGCGATTCGCGGTCTCGTAACGCACCGTGGTTAGCACGAGGCACAGGCTGCCCGACACCACGCGATCGCCGCGGAACACCGGCGCGGCAATGCCCACCCGGTCCGGGTCGAGTTCGCCGACGCTGAGCGCGTGCCCGGCACGGCGCACCGTCTGCATGTCCTCCAGCAGCGCGGCAAACCCGCGACTGCGCATATCCGCCGGCAGTTCGCCCGCATGCCGCTCGAACAAACGCTCCAGCCGCGCCTTGGGCATGAACGCGAGAATCGCCCGCGAAGGCGCGCCTCGGAACAGCGGCATCGGGCAGCCGCGGTCGTAGCTGATCGCAAGCGGCTCTGCGCCCGGCTCATGATGCACCGTCACGATCCGGTCGCCGTACATGCCCATCTGGGTCACGCTGCAGCCGGAACGCGCCGCAAGTTCGCGCACGATGTCGCGACTCGCACCTAACACCGGATCCGATTGCCGGATATGCCAGTCGAGTTCGATGATCCGTGGCCCGAGCGAATACAGGCCGGCGGATCGCACCAGAAGACCGGAGCTCACCAGTTCGCGCACATAACGGTAGCCGGTCGGCCGGCTGTAGCCGAGGCGCGCGACAATGTCCTCCGCGCTGAGTGCCGGCGTGCTTTCCCCGAACAGGTCGAGGATGGCGAGCATGCGAGAGAGGCTGGACATGTCGCTACGCTGCCTTGCGCGCCGCGGACGGCACGGGAAGCATCGAACAGAGCGAAGCCAGTTCCTCCGCGTTGCGAGCGATGCCGAGCACATAGCGATCGGGGCGCAGGATCAGCGCATGCGCGCCCTGCTCCGCAAGCCAGGCCTCGATCTCCTCACCCGGACGATCGATGACCGCCGCACCGAGGGCATCGAGCCGGGCACGCGCCGCTGAAGCAAGTTGTGCAATCGTCGCCGCCTCACCGATCAGCGCGAAACGATTGCCGATCGCTTCATCCAGCTTCCGGCCGTCGGGCAGCAGCGGCTGCGGAAATACCACGCCCACCGGAGGCGGTGCCCGGTCGAAAACACCCGCGCCGAGTTGCGGCTGCGGAAAGTCGAACAGTTTCGGCTCGCCCTTCACGAATTCCCGGTCTCGTTCGGCAGCAATCGTCGGATCCGTCTCCTGAATCACCGCACCGAGCTTCACCGCGAGATCGATGAAGGCGTGCACATGCGGCCTGCGCTCGGATTCATAGCTGTCGAGGAGCGTTTCTGAAGCGCCCCGCAGGACCGTATCCAACCGCCAGGCGAGGTTGGCCGCATCGCGCACGCCGGCGCACATGCCCTGCCCGAGGAAGGGCGGCGTCTGGTGCGCACTGTCGCCCGCGATCATCAGGCGGCCGCGCGCTCGATATGCGCATCGTCAGGGCCGACGCGGCGCGACAGCACCTGCCAGATGCGCTCGGGCCTGAGCATGGATTGCGGCTCGTCGCCCGGCAGGAGCATGATTTCCCAGCGCCGCCGGCGCGGCGAATCGCCGCCGATGTAGCACTCGGTCATCGGTCGCG
>CAMBSA010000172.1 GCA_945869935.1 Bordetella parapertussis
GTTGATCATCTCGTCGTAGGACAGGCCGAGCATCTGCGCGACCACCGCGGTGGAGGCCACCTTCACCAGCACCACATGGTCGAGGCCGACCTTGTTGAAGCTGTTCTCGAGCGCGAGGCAGCCCTGGATTTCATGCGCCTTGATCATCGCGGTGAGCACGTCGCGCATCACCAGCGGCCTTTTGCCCGCGGCGACCGCGACCCGCGAAAGCCAGTCCGCGGTGGCGAGAATGCCGCCGAGGTTGTCCGACGGATGGCCCCATTCGGCGGCAAGCCAGGTGTCGTTGAAGTCGAGCCAGCGGATCATCGCCCCGATATTGAACGCGGCCTGCACCGGGTCGAGCTGGAAGGAGGTGCCGGGCACCTTGGCGCCATTCGGGACCACCGTGCCCGTGACGATCGGGCCCATCAGTTTGGTGCAAGCGGGGTATTCCAGCGCTTCCAGGCCACAGCCGAGCGTATCCATGAGGCAATAGAGCGCGGTGGAATAGGCGTCCTTGCTGGTGATTTTCTTGTTCAGCGCGTAGTTGGCGATGTCGACCAGGACCTTGTCGGGTTTCGGGCGGACGTTCGAGATGTGTGCGGACATGATTTCCCTTTTTTACGTTTGCTTTTTGCCGCCAAGGTGCCAAGGAGGCCAAGATCGCCAAGAAAATCAGAATCTCAATAGGGACTTGGCGTCCTTGGCGCTCTTGGCGCCTTGGCGGTTAAATCGGTCTTTCCTTACTTGCGATCCTTGATCGGAACCCAATTCCTATTCTCGGGCCCGGTGTAGTTCGCGGCAGGACGGATGATCTTGCCGTCGATGCGCTGCTCGATGATGTGCGCCGACCAGCCGGAGGTGCGCGCGATCACGAAGATCGGAGTGAACATCGCGGTGGGTACGCCCATCATGTTGTAGGACACCGCGCTGAACCAGTCGAGGTTCGGGAACATCTTCTTCTCGCGCCACATCACGGTTTCGAGCCGTTCGGCGATGTCGAACATCTTCATGTCGCGCGCCGACTTGGACAGGCGTTGCGCGACCGACTTGATCACATTGTTGCGCGGGTCGCCGGTGGTGTAGACGGGATGGCCGAAGCCGATGACGATTTCCTTGGCCTGCACGCGGCGGATGATGTCGGCTTCCGCCTCGTCGGGGTTCTCGTAGCGGGATTGCACCTCGAAGGCGACTTCGTTCGCGCCGCCGTGCTTCGGGCCACGCAGCGCGCCGATGCCGCCGCAGATCGCGGAATGGAAATCGGCGCCGGTGCCGGCGATGACGCGGCAGGCAAAGGTGGAGGCGTTGAATTCGTGCTCGGCGTAGAGGATGAGCGAGGTGTGCATCGCGCGAACCCATTCGTCCGACGGTTTTCTGCCGTGCAGCAGATGCAGGAAGTGACCGCCGATGGAGTCGTCGTCGGTTTCGACATCGATGCGCTTGCTGTTGTGGCTGAAGTGATACCAGTAGAGCAGCATCGAGCCGAGCGAGGCCATCATGCGGTCGGCGATGTCGCGCGCACCGGGATGGTTGTGATCGTCCTTCTCGGGAAGCACCGTGCCGAGCACCGAGATGCCGGTGCGCATCACGTCCATCGGATGCGCGGAGGCGGGGGTGCATTCCAGCGCGGTCCGGACGTTGGCGGGCAGGCCGCGCAGCGCGCGGAGCTTGGTCTTGTAGCCGGTGAGTTCCGGCGCGGTCGGCAGCTTGCCGTGTACCAGCAGGTAGGCGACTTCCTCGAATTCCGCCTGTTCGGCGAAGTCGAGAATGTCGTAGCCGCGGTAATGCAGGTCGTTGCCTGAGCGACCGACGGTGCAAAGCGCGGTGTTTCCGGCGGTGACGCCGGACAGCGCGACGGATTTTTTCGGCTTGGGGCCGGCGGCCGGCGTTGCGGTGGCTTCGGTGCTCATTTCGCCTTCTCCTTTGCGAACAACTGGTCAAGCTTCTGCTCGTACGCGTGGTAGTCGAGGAACTGATAGAGCTCGTCGCGGGTCTGCATCATGCCGACCACGCTCTTCTGGGATCCTTCCTTGCGCACCGCGCGGTACACCTCCAGCGCGGCCTTGTTCATCGCGCGGAAGGCCGACAGCGGATAGAGCGCGATTGCGACATTGACGCTGCGGATTTCATCCAGCGTGTACAACGGTGTCTTTCCGAATTCGGTGAGGTTGGCGAGGATCGGCACCTTCACCGCATCGGCGAACTTCTTGTACATCGGCAGATCGGTTATGGCTTCCGGGAAGATGCCGTCGGCACCGGCCTCGACGCAGCGCTGGGCGCGCTCGATTGCAGCGTCCAGTCCTTCGACCGCAAGTGCATCGGTGCGGGCCATGATGAAAAAGTCGGGATCGGTGCGGGCGTCCACCGCGGCCTTGATGCGATCCACCATCTCGACCGTGCTGACGAGTTCCTTGCCGGGGCGGTGACCGCAGCGCTTGGCGCCCACCTGGTCCTCGATATGCATCGCGCCTGCGCCGAACTTGATCAGCGATTTCACCGTGCGGCCGATGTTGAAGGCCGAGGCGCCGAACCCGGTGTCCACATCGACGAGCAGCGGCAGCGAGCAGACTTCCGTGATGCGGCGAACGTCGGTGAGCACGTCATCCAGGTTGGAGATGCCGAGGTCGGGCAGGCCGAGCGAACCTGCGGCCACACCGCCGCCCGAAAGATAGATCGCCTTGTAGCCGGATGCTTCTGCAAGCCGCGCATGATAGGCATTGATGGTGCCGATGCACTGGAGAGGGGATTCCTGCTTCAAGGCGGCGCGGAACTTCGCGCCCTGGCTGGGGGATGTCATGAATTCCTCGTTATTCGAATCGCCCGGCGATCGGGCATCGCGTCGCTGCGCTTGTGCTGCGAAAACCATGGAAAAACGGGGAATCGGAATCGGAGCGGCGACGCATCCGGATGTCCTGATTCCCCGTGCGCAGGCGTCAACCGAGCAGGTGCTTGACGCCGTCGCGCTCTTCGGTAAGTTCCTTGAGCGTCAGGTCCATCTTCTCGCGGCTGAACGCGTCGATCTCGAGGCCTGTGATCCGCTGGTATTTGCCGTCGGCGCAGGTCACCGCCACGCCGTACATGATGCCCTCCGGAATGCCGTAGCTGCCGTCGGAAGGCACGCCCATCGTGACCCACTTGCCGTTGGTGCCCATCACCCAGTCGCGAATGTGGTCGATTGCTGCGTTGGCGGCGGAGGCGGCCGAAGACAGTCCGCGCGCTTCGATGATCGCCGCGCCGCGCTTGCCGACGGTCGGGATGAAGGTGTCACGGTACCAGGCCTCGTCGTTGACGACCTTGGGTGCGGGCTGGCCACCGATGGTGGCAAAACGGTAGTCCGGGTACATCGTGGGCGAGTGGTTGCCCCAGACGATCAGTTTTTCGATCGAGTCGACCGGCTTGCCGGTTTTCGCGGCGAGTTGCGACAGCGCACGGTTGTGATCAAGCCGCAGCATCGCGGTGAAGTTCTCGCGCGGCAGATCCGGCGCGCTCTTCATGGCGATATAGGCGTTGGTGTTGGCGGGGTTGCCCACGACCAGAACCTTCACGGTGCGCTTGGCGACTTCGTTCAGGGCGCGGCCCTGGCCGGTGAAGATCGCGCCGTTGGCTTCGAGCAGGTCCTTGCGTTCCATGCCCTTGCTGCGGGGACGGGCGCCGACGAGCAGGGCGACATCGATGTCCTTGAACGCAAGCTTTGGATCGGAGGCGGCGACCATGCCGGCGAGCAGCGGGAAGGCGCAGTCGTCCAGTTCCATCATCACGCCCTTGAGCGCGGCTTGGGCTTTTTCGTCCGGGATTTCAAGCAACTGCAGGATGACCGGCTGGTCCTTGCCGAGCATTTCGCCGCTGGCGATGCGAAAAAGCAGGGAATAGCCGATTTGGCCGGCGGCGCCGGTGACCGCGACGCGTACGGGGGCTTTAGCCATGTGTTGCTCCGTGGAGTTCTGAAGTTTGGTTGCAAAATGCGGGGATCACATCCCCCATGCTCCGCAAAACCGGTGGTGTCTGCCGGAAAAGCCGCAGTCGCCACCCGGAATCCGGGATGCGCAGCATCGGGCAATCCCCTGCCCGGAATGCGCGGCGCCAACGCGAGCGAAGTTTAGGCGTCCGGTACTGGCGCCGTCAAATGTAGAGTGCTATCTTATATAAGATGTCAGACAAGCCTATCGACCGGCCAAAGCCGGTATTCCGCAAGGTGAGCGGCGCGACCGCCTCGCGCGTCCTCCGCCGCAGGGAGTCCGTGCCCGTCGAAATCCCTTTGAACGCTCCTGCGCCGACTTTTTCACCGCTGTATCGGCAGATTCGCGTGCTGCTGCTGGAAAGCCTGAAGGCCGGCGAGTGGAAGCCTGGCGAGGCGATCCCGACCGAACCCGAACTTGCGCTGCGATTTCGAGTAAGCCAGGGAACCGTCCGAAAGGCAGTCGACGAGCTTGCGTCGGACAACCTGCTGGTCCGGCGACAGGGGAAAGGCACCTTCGTCGCCACCCACAACGAGGAACGCTCGCTGTTCCGTTTCCTGCGTCTTGCGCCCTTGCAGGGCGAGGTGGAGTACCCGGACAGCGAGCTGATCGACTCGCGACGAACCCGCGCGTCTGCAGAAATCGCCCGATTGCTGGATGTGCGTTCCGGGGAAAGCCTGGTATTTCTCCGACGGGTGCTGTCGTTTCAGGAAATACCGACCGTGGTGGACGAAATTTCACTCCCCGCAGGCATATTCCGCGGATTCAGCGCGCAGCGCTTCAATGACTGGACCGGATCGATGTACGGCTTTTTCGAGACCGAGTTCGGCGTTCGTATCGTCCGGGCGGACGAAGATATCCGCGCCGTGGCAGCCGATGGCAAGACGGCGCGGCTGTTGGGTGTTCCGCCGGGAAGCCCCTTGCTCTGCGTGGACAGGGTGACCTTCACCTACGGAGACCGTCCGGTCGAATTCCGTCGCGGCCTGTACCGGACCGACCGACATGTCTACCGGAATTCCTTGCTATAGCTTTTCATGCGGCGACAGGGAAGCGGAGCGTCCTGCCACCGCAAGAGCGATTTCAGTAGCCGAACAGAGTCATTCCCTCGGTGCCGATACACAGAACAGCGAAGATGCCCAGGACGACCTTTGCAACGCTGGAGACGCTTTTCACTACGCCTCTGTCGGTGAACATCGCGGTGGTGAGACCGCAGGCGAGGAAAAGATAAGGAGCCACTGAACAAGGGGGCTACGCCCCCCTCGTAACTCCCCCATCTCAGAGGGAACGCTGAACCTTCAAGCCTCGAAATTGGACTTGATCAGCGATTCCATAAGCGTAGTTCTGCATATGAGACTCCTCAGGACATCTT
>CAMBSA010000173.1 GCA_945869935.1 Bordetella parapertussis
TGCCCAGCGTGGGCGGGTGGAAGGTGGAGGCGCGGAGTTCCTCGACGATGTCAGGCTCCGCTTCGAACAGGCGAACCCGAATGCCGGCATCCGCCAGGCACAGCGCCGCGGTGAGCCCCACCGGGCCGCCGCCGGCGATAAGCACACAATCATTTTTCATGGACAGGAAACCCGGCAGTTTGGGAAAGGCGGGTGACCGCGCCGTTCCCGACGCCCAGCCGGCACCCGCCCCGATCGTCCGGGGCGCACGACATTGAGCGCCGGCTTCGGTCGATCGAAGTCGACATTTAATACTAAAATATCCGCCTTATGCTGCGTTCCGGAGCATTCCAGAGTGGAATGCGGTGAAGTTCTCGCCCAGCCAGGAAACTCTCTTGCACACACGGGCCACCTCCGGAGCACGGCCGGCTGACAACCTGCATCACCGAACCGGCCCTCGTCCTTGAGCACAGCAAACATCCCGCCTCGATCGCCCTGGACTCGCCAGATCGTCATTGTGGTGATGGCATCGCTTGTTCCGGTCGTCGGCCTGATCGTCGCGGTTACGCTCCTGCTACGGGCGGAAATGCACCGCACCGCGGAGGCGGAAATCGGTGGTGTCAGCAAGGGCGTGCTGTCGTCGCTCGAAGGCAAGCTGCAGACCGGGCTGCGACTTACCTCGGCGCTCGCGCGCTCCTCGTCGATCACCTCCGGCAACTACAAGGGGTTCGCTTCGGAAGCGCGTGCGATCATCGCCTCGGACCCGGATGTCGCCTGGATACTGCTCACCGACATCAACCGCAGGCTGTTCCTGTTTCACAGCGAACTCGACGAAACACCCGCCACCACCGCGCCCGCCGGTCCAAATACGATGGCTCACGCCGAGGAAGTGATGCGAGCCAATCGGGCGGTGCTCTTCGATCTGCGTGTCCCCCGCGCTTCGTCCCGCATACCGGTAGCGACCATCCCGATCCGCATCCGGGTGCGCGGCCCGGCGGGCGACGACCTGATGATTACGGTAATGCTCAAGGCCCAGGGGTTCGAAAACCTGTTGCGTCCCGCAGGACTTTCACCCGACTGGACGCTGCGGATTCTCGATGCAAAAGGGCATCTCGTCGCCTCCAACAGGAAGGACGCCATCGCCATCGGCCAGTTGCTCGGCGCCCCGACGGCGGAATGCGATGGCAAGCCGGTATTTCGGAACGTGGGCAGCGGCTCGGACGCGACGACACGCGGAGCAGAGAACCGCTACGAAACCCTGGCGTGCTCTCCCGCCTACGGATGGTCGATCCGGATCGAAGTGCCGAAGAACATTCAGGATGCCGGGGGCTTCCGGGTTCTTGTCCTTATCCTGATCGCGGGGCTGCTCGCGGCATGCGCATCGTTCGCGGTCGCGCTCGGACTGGCGCGCCGGCTTCAGGGCGAGCAGGCGATGCGCGAGGACGCCGAGACGGCGCGACGTGCGAATCTGATGAAAAGCGAATTTCTGGCCAATGTCAGCCACGAGCTGCGCACCCCGCTCAACGCAATACTCGGCCATGCACAGCTGCTTAGCTCCGCGCCTGCCCTACCGGGCGGGGCGGTGGCTCCCCTCAGCGACGACGATCACGCCGGACAGATCATGCGCGCGGGCTGGTACCTGCTTGAACTGATCGATGACGTGATCGACATGTCGAAAATCGAGTCGGGCGCGTACAAACTGGAGACGACCCCGACCAACCTCGTCGCTACCATGGAAGACTGCCTCGGCCAGATTTCGGAAAAGGCGCTGTCGCTGCAGGTCCGCTTGCTGCCCGTCAGAACAAGCGGAACCGTCGAGTGGGTCATGGCCGACCCGCTGAGACTTCGGCAGGTCATGCTCAACCTGCTGAGCAATGCGATCAAATACAACGTTGCCGGCGGCACCGTGGAAATCCGGATTTCCGAGGAGACCGACAAGCGCGTCCGTATCGCCGTGATCGATACCGGTCGTGGCATCAGTGCAGCCGACATGAACCAGCTTTCCCAGCCGTTCCAGCGATTCAAGCACAAGGGCGACATCATTGAAGGATCCGGCATTGGCCTTTCCCTGTCCAGGAGACTTCTCGAGTTCATGGGCGGGACGATCACTGCCGAAAGCAGGGAAGGCAAAGGCAGCGAGTTCACGATAACGCTGCAGGCAGCGGCAGCACCCAATGAAATCAGGCGCACGGTGCCCAGGCCGTCATCCAATCCGGCAACGACCGGCACGCCGATTGAAAGCCGCGGCCGCGGCATACGCATCCTGTACGTGGAAGACACGCTGACCAACTTTGAAATTGTCCGGCTGTACCTCGAAAAACAGCCCCGGATGACGATCATGCATGCGGAAACCGGATCGTCCGGCCTGGAGCGCGCTCGAAGGGAACAACCCGACGTGATTCTGCTCGACATGGGTCTTCCCGACATGCACGGCATGGACGTCAAGGCAAGCCTCGCCGAGGACCCGCTTACGCGCAACATCCCGGTGATCGCCCTGACAGCGGTGGCCCTAAGCCATGAGATCGAGCGTGCGCGGGAGGCCGGCTTTGTCGACTACGTGACGAAGCCCGTGCGCCTGTCGCGCCTCAAGGAAATAATTTACCGGGTCGCGGACGATCGCGATCGCACGAACGTCCCGCAGCGGAAGACAACGTAACACCCGGGCCTGCAGCTTCGCCTCGGCCGCTGGTGTACGGCAACGCGGGCTTTCATCCGATGAACGATTTCATCCATATCGTGATGATCGGCTCCTTCGTCAACGCCTTCCTCGTGAGCGCGAACCATCCGGCGAAGTCGCTGCAGGAATTCATCGCGATGGCGAAGGCGCGCCCGGGAAAAATGAGCTTTGGTTCCGCAGGCCCGGGGTCGGCCGGGCATCTCACCGGCGAGAGGCTCAAGCAGGCGGCGGGCATCGACATGCAGCATGTGCCCTACAAGGGTACCGGCCCCGCGATCACCGACCTGCTCTCGGGCCAGCCCGACGCGGTGTTCGACGGCCTGCCCGCCTCCACGCCCTATGTGGAAGTCGGGCAAGTTCCGCGCGCATGCGATCTCCTCGCCGCAGCGGGTGCCTGCGGTGCCGAATGTGCCGACGATGATCGAGATCGTGCCCGGCGTGCAGGGCCAGGCCTGGTTCGGCGTGTCGGTGCCGGCGAAGACGCCGCGCGACATCGTGGAGCGCCTGCAGGTAGAGGGACAGAAGATCATCGCCACGCCTGAGCTGCAGGCGCGCTTTGCGGAGGTCGGCATGTCGCTCTCCGGCCGCGGCCGCGCGGACTACACCGACTACATCGCGCAGGACATCCGGTGCTGGGCGCCGGTGGTCGAGGCCGCGGGCCTCAAGCCGGCGCGCTGATCCTTCAGTTTGCGCGAAAGTCCGCGCGCTCCATCGTCCACGACACCGCGAAGCCGAACACCAGGCCCCAGAAGGGCGCGCCGATGTTGTAGATCGGCACGTCGGCCACGGTGACAAGGAAGGTCACGAGTGCACCGAGCGTGAAGCGTTCCTTGAACGAGATGTTGAACGCGGTCTGCAGCACGCGCAGCATCGCAAGGCCCGCGAGCGCCGCGATGAAACCCTTGGGCGTGGCAAGCATCAACTTGGTGAAGGCGGGCGAGAGCAGCCCGAACACCAGCGCCAGCAATCCGATGACGATGCCCGAGATGTAGTGCTTGCGTTTGTCGCCGGTGCCGGAGATCACCGCGTTCACCGGGCCGGTGAGGCAGGTGGAAACCGTGCCCACCAGCGCCACCAGCATCGAGCCCGCGCCGCAGGCAATCGTGACCGCGGTGATCGGCGGCTCGTGACCGTTGGCGCGCAGGATCGCCACGCCCTGGCCGTTCTGCACCACCAGCACCGTGATCGCGAGCGGGATCACGAGTTCGATCATCGCCTGCAGCGAGAACACCGGGGTGTAAATGTTGGGGCGTGCGAAGCCGAGGTCCTGCGCGCCGGCGGGATCGAAACGCCCGAGCACCACGATCATGACCACACCCACGATAAGCGCGCCGATCAGCGGCGGCATGCGTCGCCCGAGCGCCGGCAACGCAGACAAGGCAACGAAAGCGACGGTCATCGGCGCGGCTATCGCGATCTCGTCGCGCATCGCGAACACGAGGTCGAGGCCGAACCGCAGGAACACCCCCGCCACCATCGCCATCACGATCGGCATCGGGATCGCGTTCATCGCGCGCTTGACCCAACCGCTCGCACCCAGCACCAGCATCAGCAGGCCGGTGACATGGAAGGCGCCGATCACCTCCGCGTACGACAGATGCCCGAGCGCCGGCCCCACCAGAACCGTTCCCGCGATCGACCAGAAGTACACCAGCGGCTGGCGGTAATACCAGCAGAAGAAAAGACTGATCAGGCCGTGCAGGAAGAACGAACCGAAAAGCCAGGAGGCAAGATCGTCCGGTGAGAGGCCGCCGCGCGTGCCCACCGCGAGGATGATCGCCACCGGCGCCGAGGCCGCGAAGATGAAGGCGATCACCGCGTTGACGATGTACTGCCCGCCGCAGTCGGCGAACATCTCGCGCAGCGTGGGCTGCGGTCCGGCGGGTTTTTCGATGGGGATCATTTCAGGGTGGCGGACGCGTTGATATCCGCAGGGTACTTGTGCAGCGGGCGCATGAACGCCCGCCGGTCAGGATAAGGAGGGAAGGGGGAAGGGGACAGTCCCGGGGGGACTGCCCCCCTTTTGTTCACTCTTCGGAGGAGAACCCGGAGGCCTTGACGATCGGCGCCCAGCGGTCGTACTCGGTGCGCAGCGCCACGGCGAAGTCCGAGGCGGTCTGGCTTTCCACGTCGAACGCCAGCTTGCCGTAGCCCTCGATCACGTCCCGCGCGCGCGCGGCCTCGCGCAGCGCGCCGTTGAGGCTGGCGACGATGTTGGCCGGCGTCCTCGCCGGCAGGAACATGCCGAACCACTCGCGTGCGATCACATCGCGGATGCCCTGCTCGGCGAGCGTGGGCACGTCCGGCACATAGGGGGAGCGCGTCGCGCCGGTCTGCGCGAGGATGCGCAGGCGCCCGGCGCGGAAGTTCGGCAGGTGCTCGCCGATCACGCCCACCGCGACGTGAATCTGACCTCCGATGAGGTCCTGCACCGAGGGCGCGCCACCCTTGAAGGCGATATGCGTCATCTCGATGCCCATGGCGCGGCCAAGCGAGAAACCGGTGAAGTGCGGCATCGATCCCGCGCCGGGCGAGCCGTAGTTGACCGGCTTGCCGGTGGATTTCGCCCAGCTGGCGAAGTCGCCCATGGTCTTCACGCTCTCCGGCACCGCCGGCCCGACCGAGAAGCCGAAGGGGAAGG